>JANOEW010000449.1:0-5429 GCA_031413475.1 Amaricoccus sp. | reverse complement strand
ACTCGAGCGAAACGACCTTGTCGCAGGAGCTGTCCGCAACAGGCATGCGCGTGGCCGAGCCCTCGCGCAGGTCGACGCGTTCCGAAAGCCGCTGCCGCCGCCGCCTCGGAGTCGGTCCCGAGCGCCATCACCGCCCCGCCGCGCGGGTCCGCGTCGCCGAAGAGCCGCAGCCGCCGCCGCAGTTCCTCCGCCTGCGCCGGCGGACCCCCCCGTCGGCGCAGGCGGCGGACGTCGAGCCGCCCGAGCGCGCGTTCGCCGAATACGCGCTCGAGGTCCTGGCCGGTCTTGACCCGCCCGTCGAAGGTGTCGAGCGCGACCACTGCGAAGGCCGCTAGCACCGCGCCGGCCGCCATCGCGATCAGCGTGTAGAGCGCCACCTTCGGGAAGCTCGGATAGGTCGGGGGCGCGGCCGGGTCGATCACCCGGAGGTTGCTCAGCCCCTCCGACTGGGCGAGGCGGAGGGCGAAGCCGCGGTCGCGCATTTCGGCGATCTCGGTCTCGACCGCGGCGATGTCGGCCTCGATCGCTTCGAGCGCCGCCTCGCTCTCGCGCAGCACCGCGAGGTCGCGGTCGATCGCCGCGATCTGGGTGCCGCGCGCGGCCACGCGCGAGGCGAGTTCGGCGCGAGTGGCGTCGTCGAGCGCGAGCCCGTCGGTGAGCACGCTCTCGCGCCCGGCGAGGCGCAGTGCCTCGCGCGATGAGGCCATGGTGCGGATGCGCTCGTCGTAGGCGGAGACCTCGGTCAGCGCGTCCGCCAGCCGGCTGCGCTCGGTCTCCCACGTCGCGAGCAGCGAGACGCGCTGCGCCTCCGCGTCGAAGACCGCGAGCCGGCTCTTCTGCTCGGTCTCGCGCTCGCGCAGGAGCCCGAGCCGCGCCTCGAGCGCCACGAGCTCCGCGTCGACGAAGCCGCCGAGCGCTTCGGAGGCTGCGGTGGTCTGTTCACGCACGAGATCGACGTAGACCTCGGCGAGGATGTTCGCCGCCGCGGCTGCGACGCGCGGGTCGTCCCAGGTGACCGAGACCTCGAGGATATAGGTGCCCTCGACCATCTCGACCTCGATGTTGTCCATCAAGGTCAACACCGTGTCGGTGTAGGGATCAACCGGCACGTGCTTGCCGGAGTTGACGATGTTATACCAGCGACGGAGGCGGTTCTTTGCCTCCTGGAAGGCGCGCCGGGCGGCCGCGGCCGCGCCCGAGTTCGCGGCGGGCTGCGGCGACCCGAGCTCCTCGATCAGCCGGTCGATCGCCCGCTGCGAGACTTGCCGGCTGATCAGGTTCTCGATGTGCGTCTGCGACATCATGTTCGCCGGCGAGAACTGGCTCGACTGCACGAAGGTCTTGGTGAACGCCATCTCCGACTCGGTGGGCAGCATGCTGACCTTTGCGACGCCCGTGTAGAGCGGCGTGAGGTGCAAGAAGGCGAAGGAAACGGCCGCCGCTCCGAGCGTCACGCCGAAGAACACGATCGCAACGAGGCGTCGGTAGTGCCTTAACAGATCAGCATAGTGCAGCATCATCTTTGGTTCCGTTGACCACACCGACTAATCGATGACGGAGGCGACGCCGCTTCCGCCGGCTCAGCTGAAACAGACGCTCGATCCGATGAAGTAACGGTCTATCTTGTAACTCGCGAAGTCTGACTCCAGATCGTAGTTTGCGAAGTGGGCGTAACCCACCTGCCCGATCCCGAGCGGCACGATGTCGACGATGCGCGCGGTCACCGTCACCCGAATCGTGCGCCCCTCGCGAACCTCGCGCAGGAGCTCGAGCCGCCCGACGCCCGCCGGGAACGGCTGCGTCGATACGAACTGAAGAATCTCGTCGGAGACGCCGCACAGGGCGGCGACGAGCCTGCGCTCGCCGACCTGCATCTCGACCCGGCTCCGGGTCGGGCTAGCGAAGCCGGAGCGCAGCCAGCGGTGGCCCCGGGTCGGCGACAGCGCGTCGCGCCCCGCCTCGAACAGCGCCGCCCAGGTCCGCCGGACGACGCAGAATCCGACGTAGGCGACCACGCCCGCCATGCCAGCGTAGTTCACCGGCGTCCGGCAGCACATGCCATTGAAGCGCGCGCGCACTGCCTTTGACGTCTCGTGGCTGGTGATCGCCTGCGCCAGTCCGACCAGCCCGGGGCGGACGCGGAAACGCACCTCACTGCCGGGCGCTTCGAGAAGATAGTACTCCTCCATCTCGGGCCGGATCGGGCGCGGGCCGAAGAACGCCATCTCGCCGCGCAGGATGTTCAGGAGCTGCGGCAGTTCGTCGAGCCGGGACGAGCGCAGGTAGTGCCCGATCGGGGTCTCGGCGCGGTTGCGCCGCGGCAGGGTGCGGTCCGCCGTCAGCTGCGCGGCCGAGGACTCCAGCGTCCGGAACTTGAAGATGTCGAAGGGCGCGCGCTCCTTGCCGAGCCGCTGACCGCGGTAGAGCACCGCGCCGCGGGAGGTCGCCTTCTGGAGCAGGACGATCACCAGGAGAATCGGCGACAGCACAACCAGTAGCAGCGCTGCGACCGCGCGGTTCAGAGCCTGGTCGAGCGCCACGTTCCGCGGAACGTAACCCGACCGCAGCTCGGCCCCGGAGAGCAGACCCCGGGTCGGACGCTCCCGCGCCTCGACCGGGACCGTGGCCACGCGGCGCGGCCGGCGTGCGGTCGCGGGCTCGAACTCCCGTCCGAACTCGCGACCAGAGACTAACCCCATCTGCAACATCACTGTCACCCCAGGAATACGACAGCCCGCTCACTGAAGCCCAAACCACCGCGGCCATGCTGGAAGCATCATTGTGTCAATCATGAGCCCAACCGCGCGCAAAATCCGCAAAGCTAACTCGCCACCCGCCTCCCCCCGAAAGCACTGATTCTGTCGATTACTCTGCTCCTCACGCCACCGTGCGTCAATCCCGGACGCGTAGTGCAACCTCCAGTTGAAGTCGTCTGATCGCACTAAGTATATCGCATTAAGTATGTCGAGACGGCGCGATTGCTTGACAGCAACCTGCCGGTGATATGCACTGCATTGTGCGGGTCGCGGTCGCAACATTGCGCCAAGCCCATGGTTCGGCGGCCGCGGGTCGCGGGGCGCTATTCGGCCGAGGTGGCGAGTGTTAATCGGGAGCCGGCGGGGCGTGCTGAAATCGATCCTGTCGGCAACGTTCTGGAAAGGCGTCGGCTTCCTCCTCGGGCTCGCGATCTCGGTCGGCGTCGCCAACGTCTTCGGGGCATCTGCGGCCACCGACGCCTACTTCCTCGCCCGGCGCGTGGTGACGAACCTCGCGGCCGCGCTGGAGCGGACGCTACAACTCCTGCTAGTGCCGTCGCTGGTGCGCCTCGCCCAGGCCCGGGGCGTCGCCGCGCTCCGGCCGCGGCTGATCCGGCGGCAGAACCTCGCGCTCGTCGGCGGCGCGGCCGGTGCCGCCGCACTCTTCGCCGCCGCCGAGCCGATCGTGCGCCTGCTCGCCCCCGGCTTCGACTCCGGCCAAACGGCGGCGGCCGCGTTCTACCTCCGCATCCTACTGCTCGCCCTGCCGATCTCGGCGGCGACCTCGATCACCGCCGCGACGCTGAACGCGCTGCGAATCTTCTCGATTCCGCTGATTGCGCGCCAGGCGCCGCGCGCCCTGGTGCTCGCTGCGCTCGTCGTCGCACCGGCCGGGATCGGGCTCGATCTCGTCGCCGCGGCCTGGGCCGCCGGATGGATCGTGCTCGCCGTCGTCATCTGGGCCGCGGCGCGCCGCGCACTGCGCCCCTCGGACCGAGCCCGCGACCCGTCCGGCCCGGCGGTGGATCGCCCCGCCCTCATCGACGCTGGGCTCGGCGACGGGCTCGACGCCGCGCCGCTGTCCGCGACGACCGGCGAGGCGGCGCGGGCGACGCGGGCGACGCGGGACCGAATCGCCGCGATGCTGGTCGCGCAGGCGCACGTGCTTGGCGCGTCCTGGCTCGACATGGGCTTCGCGTCGCTCGCCGGCACCGGCGCCGTCGCGACGCTCGAGTTCGGCCAGCGTCTGGTGAACCTCGCGCCCGGGGCTATCAGCACCAGCGTCGTGCTCGTCTACTACACCGAGTTTGCCGCCGCGCACGCCCGCGGCGACGCCGACGGCTTCCGCCGCCTCATCGGCGGCGCGACCCGCACCTCGCTGTCGTTCGTCGCGCCGCTCGCCGTGGCGCTCTTCGTGCTGAGCGACCTCCTGGTTTCGATCCTGTTCGCCCACGGGGCGTTCGACGCCGCCGCGGCGCGCGTCACGGGCGAGGTGGTCGCGATCCTGGCACCGGTCCTCGTGATCAACGCCGTGCTCGGCGTAATGACCTCCGCGATCTTCTCCGACGGCACGCTGCCGCAGACCTGGATGATCGGCGTGGCCACGGCGCTCGCGATCGTCGCCCGCGTCGCCTTCGACGCCGCCGTGATCGGGCCGCTCGGCGTCGTCGCCGTGCCACTCGGCGCGCTGGTCGGGGCGGTGGTGCTGCTCGTCGCGCTCGGGACAATGCTGAACGCCCGGCTGCGCCCATTGTTCAAAACCGCCGACCTCGGCGGCTTCGCCCGCATCGCCGCTGCGGCGGCCGCCGGCGGCGCTGCGATGTGGGCCACGCGGGCGGCGGGCGGCCCGGTCGGTCCGGGCTGGCTCGACGAGGTCGCCGCCTGCGCTTGCGCGCTTGCGGTCGGCGGGGGCGTCCACCTTGCCGCGGCGCTGGCGCTCGGCGTGGCAGAACCGGTCAAGGCGCTTGGCCGGATCGCCCGCCGTGCCCGCGGTGCCGGCGCACAAACGTGAGCGCCGGCACCGCGACTCCCGTCGCCGCGCACGGCGGATCCGGCCGACGGCCGGCCGTCCGCACGATCGCCAAGAACGCCGGTCCCGGGCCCTTCGCCCTCGGGGTGCCGGCCCCCTTCCCCTTCGACGCGCCGGGGACAACGCTGACGCACAACGCGCGCACGGCGATCTGGCTCGGCCTGCGCGCCCTCAGTCTGCCCAACGGCGGGCGGGTCCTGGCACCGGCCTGGCATTGCGGCTCCGAGATCGACGCGATCCGCGCTGCGGGTCTCGCGCCGGAGCTCTACGGGCTCGACGCCGGGCTTGGCGCTGATCTCGACCAGATCGAGGCGGGGCTGCGCCGCGGCGCCGTCGCCGTCTACGCCATCCACTTCTTCGGCTACCCCCAGCCCGTCGCCGCGCTCGCCGCGCTCGCTCGCCGCCACGGCGCGGCGTTGGTGGAGGACCTCGCCCTCGGGCTCTACTCCACCGGCACCGATGGCGCGCCCCTCGGCACGACCGGCGATCTCGCCGTCTTCAGCCTCGTCAAGTCACTCGCCGTGCCCGACGGCGGCGCGCTCCGCCTTTCCGCGCCGGCGGCGGCGCGGACCCCGCGCCTCGCCGCTCCGCCGCTCGGCCGCACTCTCGCCGGCCTGAAGGGGCTCTTCGCCCGCCGCCGCGGC
>JANOEW010000448.1:0-11155 GCA_031413475.1 Amaricoccus sp. | reverse complement strand
CTGGGTCCGGTTCGGCCGCCGCCGCCAGACCCCGGGCCGGCCGATGACCTTCGTCGTGACCGAGGGCTTTCTCGATCATTTCGGCATCGAGACCGCCGGCGATCTGCCCGGCCTCGCCGAGCTGCGCGCCGCCGGACTGCTAGACAACCGTCCGGTTCCGGGCGCGGCCGGCCGCGAGGCCGAACCCGAGGCCGAAGACGACGACGCGCACGCCCGCCCGGCCTGAGGGCGCCGTCGGCGCGGCGTCCGCCGGCGCCCGTGCGCAGCTCGCCGCAAGTGACGTCAAGCCGCGAGCGCGGCCACGATCTCCTGCCGCAAACGATCGCTCTCGGCGGCGGCGGCCGAGCGGCGGCCGAGTTCCGGCGCGGTGCGGCCGGTCAGCACCGCCTGGGAGAATCCGACGCGGTTGCCGAGGCGGGTTTCGAGCAGTTGCGCCACCGCCGGGCCGAGTGCCGCGACCGCCTCCTCGACGCCGCCGCCGCGCGGCGGCAGGCGGTTCAGCAGGATGCGCAGCGGCGTCTTCTGCTTGCGCGTGGTCTCGATCACGCTTGCCGTGGCCCAGACGTCCAGCACCGAGGGCTGGCACGGCGCAATGACCAGGTCGCTTTCGCGCACCGCGGCGTCGAGCAGGTTCGAGGCGGCGCCCGGGCAATCGACCAGCACCAGGTCGTGGGTCTTGGCGGCGGCCTTCATGTCGGCGCCGGCGCGGTAGTCCTTGCTCTCGATCAGGTCGAGACGGGGGTCTGCGCGCAGCTTCGCCCAGCGGGTCAGCGAGCGCTGCGGGTCGAGGTCGATCAGCGCGACGCGCTTGCCGGCCTCGGCCCAGGCGGCGGCGAGATGCGCAAGCACCGTGGTCTTGCCCGCGCCGCCCTTCTGCTGCGCGAAGGTGATGATGCGCCCCATCAGCTTGATCCCCCTCTGGTTGTGGAACGGTCTAATCGCAATCGCAAAATATGGGAAGGGCTATCGTGAGCCCGCGAGCGCCTTGCGCCGTTCGGGCGCATGACCCAAGCTCGGTGCCGATCCGGGCCGCGAGGAGCGACGCCATGCCGATCGAGCACATCGTCACGATCGAGACCAAGGACGGTGCCGACCCCGCGGACGACGACGCGCTGATCGCCGCCGTGTCCGCGCTGAAGGGCCAGATCCCGGGCGTTCTCGACGTCCGCTTCGGGCGAAACTTCAGCGACCGGGCGCCGCATGTCGCGCTCGCCGGGATCGTCACCCTCGCGGACCGCGCGGCGCTGGTCGCCTACGGGCCGCACACGGCGCATCAGGCCATGCTCAGGATGCTCGCACCACTCGCCAAGGCGGTCACGATCGTCGATATCGAGGTATGATCCCGCGCGCTCGGCCTCAGTCCACCCGGATCAGCAGCTTGCCACGGTTCTCGCCGCGATAGAGCATCGCCAGCGCGCCGGGCGCCGCGGACAGGCCGTCGAGCACGTGTTCGCGGTAGGCGATCTCGCCGGCCCGCACCCAGGCCGCGAGGCGGACGACCGCCTCCTCGTAGCGATCCTCGAAGTCGAAGACGATGAACCCCTGCATGCGCGCGCGGGCGACCAGCAGCTGGCGGTTCACCCTTGGGCCTTGCGGGAGCGGGTCCCAGGTCTGGATCGCCGCTGTTCCGCAGATCGCGATGCGGGCGCCCCGGGCGAGGGTCGCCAGGACGGCGTCGCTCACCGGACCGGAGGTGTTGTCGAAATAGACGTCGACGCCCGCGGGGCAGGCTTCGCGCAGCTGCGCCCCGAGGTCTCCGCCCCCGTGGTAGTCGATGGCCACGTCGTAGCGGAAGTCCTCGAGGCACTGGCGCACCTTCTCGGGTCCGCCGGCGACGCCCACCGTGCGGCAGCCGAGCAGCCGGGCGATCTGGCCGACGCAGGAGCCCACGGCCCCGGCCGCGGTCGAGACCACGACCGTCTCTCCGGCCTTCGGCGCGCCGATCTCCGTCAGGCCGAACCAGGCGGTGATGCCGTTCAGCCCCAGCACCCCCAGCGCCAGCGACGGCGGCAGGTCGGGCTCCGCCAGCTTGCGCATCACGTCCGACCCGTCGCTGACGGCGAAGCGCTGCCAGCCGAAGAGACCCGAGACGAGGTCGCCCGCGCGATACTCGCGATGTCGGCTTTCGACGACCTCGCCGACCGCGAACGCGCGCATAACCGCCCCGAGCGCCACCGGCGGCAGATAGTTCGGCGCGTCGTTCACCCAGCCGCGCATCGCTGGATCCACCGACAGGAACAGGTTGCGGACGACGAACTCGCCCGTCGCGGGCCGCGGCGCCGGCCGGGTCTCGATCCCGAAGAACTCGGGCCCCGGCACGCCGACGGGGCGGTCCTTGAGGATGACGCAACGGTTCTCCATGGCGGCCTTCGCTGTTTCGACGAGCCTAGCCGATCCGATCGGAATGAAAAGGGCGCTGCGGACCCCGCCCACCGCCCGACCAATGTCGTCCGGATGCTGGCGGCGCAAATGGTTTTGCCTCGCCAGCGCGTGCGTCTATAGAAGGCGGGAAAAAATCGTTGCGAGGGACGCAGATGACGGACTGGTGGCGCGGGGCGGTGATCTATCAGGTCTATCCCCGGTCCTTCCAGGACACCAACGGCGACGGGGTGGGCGATCTGGCCGGCGTGACCGAGCGGCTGGAGCATTTCGCCCGGCTCGGCGTCGATGCGATCTGGCTGTCGCCGGTGTTTCCTTCGCCGATGGCCGACATGGGCTACGACGTGTCGGACTATGTCGCCATCGATCCGCTGTTCGGCACGCTCGCGGATTTCGACAAGCTGGTCAACCGCGCGCACGCGCTCGATCTCCGAGTGATGATCGACCAGGTCGTCAGCCACACCTCCGACCGCCATGCCTGGTTCGAGGAGAGCCGGGCCGACCGGGACAACCCGAAGGCTGACTGGTACGTCTGGGCCGACGCCTTGCCGGACGGCGCGCCGCCGAATAACTGGCTCTCGGTGTTCGGCGGTCCGGCCTGGGAATGGGACACAAGGCGGCGGCAGTATTACCTGCACAACTTTCTCGCCAGCCAGCCGGACCTGAACTTCCATTCCCCGGCGGTTCAGGACGCGGTGCTCGACGTGCTGCGGTTCTGGCTGGAGCGCGGGGTCGACGGCTTTCGATTCGACACGGTCAACTACTATTTTCACGATCGCAAGCTGCGCGCGAACCCGCCGCTGCCGCGCGCCGACGCGGCGCCTCCGGTCAACCCCTACGAGATGCAGGAGCACCTCCGCGACAAGTCGCAACCGGAGACCGTCGGCTTCCTGAAACGCCTGCGCCTGCTGATCGACCACTACGCCGGGCGAACGACCGTGGGCGAGGTCGGCGAAGGCGGGGCCAAGGCGATCGAGATCATGGCCGACTACACCCGCGGCGGCAAACGGCTGCACATGGCCTACAGTTTCGAGATGCTCGGCGAGCATTACACCGCGCGGCACTTCCGCAAGACCGTCGAGCGGTTCTTTCGCGCCGCCCCCGACGGCTGGCCCTGCTGGAGCTTTTCCAATCACGACGTCGCCCGCCACGTCACCCGCTGGGGCGGCCAGGCGCTGAGCGGCGACGCGCTGGCGCGCCAGTCCGCGGCGCTTCTGCTGACGCTGCAGGGCTCGGTCTGCCTCTATCAGGGCGAGGAGCTCGGGCTCGAGGAGAGCGAGCTCGACTTCGCCGAACTGACCGACCCGCGCGGCCTCCGCTTCTGGCCCGATGACAAGGGCCGCGACGGCTGCCGCACGCCCATCCCCTGGGACGGCGCCAGCGCCAACGCCGGGTTCTCCGCCGGCCGGCCCTGGCTGCCGGTCAAGGGCCCGCAGGCCGCACGCCACGTCGCCGGGCAGGACGCGGACCCCGGCTCGGTGCTCGCGTTCTACCGCACGATCCTCGCCTGGCGGCGGTCGCGCCCGGTGCTGCGCGCCGGCGGCACGCGGTTCTTCAAGACCGACGAGCCGGTGCTGGCCTTTCTGCGCCAGGGGCCGGCCGACAGCCTCGGCTGCGTCTTCAACCTTTCGCCCGACGGGCTCGAGGCAAGGGTGCGCGGGCTGACGCTGGCGGCGGGCGCGCCGAGCCAGGCCGCAGGCCTGATCGACCGCATCCTGACGCTCGGGCCGAACGGGTTCGCCTTCCTCGACGCCAGCGGCAACGGCGACGAGCCGCGGGTGACCTACCGCGCGTGAGCAGACACCCGTGTTCCGACCGCGGCGACGCGTCGATGGAACGACGCTGGCCTAAAGGAAGAAATCGGCTCCGGCGAGCGTCGGCGCTCCGCGCAGCTCGACTTGCAGGTCGGCGATCCGGTCACCGTTCACGTCCGCCTCGAGCATGCCGGCGCCCTGGCGCACCTCGCCCGGCTCGACGCCGAACGCCGCGGTCCCGATGTAGCGGAAGGCGTCGTCCGTAGCCGTCGCCGCGTTCGCGTCGAGCCGGGCGAGGTCGATCCGGTCGATGCCCGGCTGAAAGTCCTCGATCACGTCCCGCCGCGCGCCTGCGGCGCTGTCCGAGACCGCGTTGAAGACGAAGACGTCCGCGCCGCTGCCGCCGGTCAGGCCGTCGCGGCCCGGCCCGCCGTTCAACAGGTCGTCGCCGACGCCGCCGGTCAGCGTATCGTCGTCCTCCTGGCCAAACAGCCGGTCCGCGCCGTCGCCGCCGGTCAGCGTGTCGCCGCCGAAGCCGCCCTGCAGCCGATCGTCGCTGGAGCCGCCGCGCAGCAGGTCGAGGCCCGCGCCGCCGAACAGCCGGTCGGCGCCGGCGTCGCCGCGCAGATCGTCGTCGCCGTCCGACCCGTGGATCTCGTCGCCGCCGCCGCCGCCGAAGACGCGGTCGGCGAACAGCGTGCCGAGCACGTAATCCGCTGCGGCGGTGCCGACGATGTCGGGGATCCCCGGGTCCGCGACCTCGCCGAACCAGACATGGAAGATGCGGCCGAGATAGACGCTGGCGCCGGGCGAGGTGTCCACGCCGATGCCGATCGCCTGCAGTTCGATGTCCGCCCAGACCCCGAGATTGGCCAGGATCGCGTTGTGCGAGGCCGAGGCCTTCCAGCCCGCGAGGGCGGCGTCGGTCGTGGCGAAGCCCGACGCGCTGATCTCATAGCCGGCGCCGGCATAGCCGGTCCCGACCCGCTGCGGCGCGTCCCACATCACCGAGGGGTCGCGGTGGTCCGAATAGTAATAGGCGTCGCTCCAGCTGTGCAGGTTCGCCCCGGGCGGCAGCTGGACGTTTTCGGCCCAGATGTTCTCGCGGGTGTCGGCCACGTGCCGCCCGGCGGTCGTGGTCAGGGCGCGCGACAACGGAATCGCCGCCAGCCCGAGACCGGCGCGATAGTCGATGATCGCGTGATAGAGCGACAGTTCCTGAAGCGTCAGGTCGTCCTGCGCGGTCGGTTGCGTGATGTCGACGGTCATCGGCCCTGTCGTGTCGTTCCGGGATGGTTAATCCTGCGATACGATCTGGGCTCGCGCGCCGCAACGCAGGCGCGCCGGTATGGTTAAGACGCCGCCGCACGTCGCCGGACCGCCTCGCCGAGCGCCTGGAACAGCGGTCGCGAGACCGGGTCGGTCGCCGCGCGCCATTCTGGATGCCACTGCACGGCGATCGCGAAGCCGGGCGCCGCGTCGATATGGATCGCTTCGGGCGTGTCGTCGGGGGCCCAGCCCTCGATCACCACCCGGTCGGCCTTGGCGAGGATGCCTTGGCCGTGCAGCGAATTCACCATGACTTCGCTGGCGCCGAGGATGCGCTCGAAGGTGCCTCCGGGCGTCAGCCGGACCAGGTGGCGATGCTCGAACTTCTGCTCGAGGGTGCCGTCGGGCGGCATCCGGTGGTTCATCCGGCCCGGGATATCGCGGATCTCCGGATGCAGGGTGCCGCCGAAGGCGACGTTGAACTCCTGAAAGCCGCGGCAGATGCCGAACACCGGCACGGCCTTGGCCACGCATGCCCGGATCAGCGGCAGCGTGACCGCGTCGCGGTCGGGGTCGAAGGCGCCATGCTTTTCGGTTGGCGCCTCGCCCCAGTGCGACGGATGCACGTTCGGCCGGCCGCCGGTGAGGACGAAGCCGTCGCAGGCCGCGATCAGGTCGCCCACGGTCCCGATGCGCGGCAGCGAGGGCACGATGAGCGGGATCGCGCCGGTCAGCTCGGCGACCGCCTCGATGTTGGACACCCCGACCGCCTGGACCGGGTATTCCTCGTTCAGCAGATGCGCGTTGCCGATGATGCCGATGACTGGCCGGGACATGAACTCTGCGAACGGGTTGCGGCGGATCCTTGACTACCTTAAGCGCGACGGCGCGCGGCGTCGAGACCGGACCGAGGGTCCGGAGCAGGCGGCGGGGTTCGCCCTTGACCCGGCTCACGGCCGCGTGAGACGCTGAGACGCGCTCCAGCCGAACGGAGGAGGGCACGCATGCGCATCGAGGCCGAAGTCGCGCCCGTTCGCCTGGCCGACTACGCGCCGCCGGCGCATCTGGTCGACAGCATCGCCCTGACCTTCCGGCTCGACCCCGCGGCGACGCGGGTGCGCGCCGAGATCGCGCTGCGCCCGAACCCGGCGCGGGCCGCCGACGCACCACTCGACCTGCGCCTCGACGGGCGCAACCTGCGCCTGATCTCGGCGGCGATCGACGGCGAGCCGCTGCCGCAGAACGCGCTCGCCGTCGACGAGGAGGGTCTGGTCGTGCCCGCGGCGCTGCTGCCCGCAGGGCAGTTCGTCTGGACCTGCGAGACCGAGATCTCGCCGGAGGCGAACACCGCGCTCGAAGGCCTCTATATGTCGAACGGCATCTACAGCACCCAGTGCGAGGCCCAGGGCTTCCGCAAGATCACCTTCTACCCCGACCGCCCCGACGTGATGGCGCGATTTCGCGTGCGGATCGAGGGGCAGGCCGCGGCGGGGCCGGTGATGCTCTCGAACGGAAACCTGCTCGGCGAGGGACCGGGCTGGGCGGAATGGGAGGACCCGTTCCCCAAGCCCTCCTATCTCTTCGCGCTGGTCGCGGGCGACCTGCGGGCGGTCGAGGACCGGTTCGTCACCCGGTCGGGCCGCGACGTTCTGCTGCAGATCTGGGTGCGCGACGGTGACCAGCCGCGCTGCGCCTACGCGATGGACGCGCTGAAGTGGGCGATGGCCTGGGACGAGAAGGTCTATGGCCGCGAATACGACCTCGACCGCTTCATGATCGTGGCGGTCGACGACTTCAACATGGGGGCGATGGAGAACAAGGGGTTGAACATCTTCAACTCCAGATACGTGCTTGCCAGCCCACAGACCGCGACCGACGGCGACTACAAGAACATCGAGGCGATCATCGCGCACGAGTATTTCCACAACTGGACCGGCAATCGCATCACCTGCCGCGACTGGTTCCAGCTCTGCCTCAAGGAGGGGCTGACGGTCTTTCGCGACCAGCAGTTCTCAGCCTCCATGCGCTCGGCCGGGGTCAAACGCATCGAGGACGTGATGCGGCTGCGCGCCCAGCAGTTCCGTGAGGACGCGGGGCCGCTCGCGCATCCGGTGCGGCCCGAGGAATACCTCGAGATCAATAACTTCTACACCGCGACGGTCTACGAGAAGGGGGCCGAGGTCGTCGGCATGCTGCGCCGACTGGTCGGCCCCGAGACCTACGCCCGTGCGCTCGACCTCTACTTCGAGCGCCACGACGGTGAGGCGGTGACGATCGAGGACTGGCTACGGGTGTTCGAGCAGACCTCCGGCCGCGACCTGTCGCAGTTCATGCGCTGGTATCGCCAGGCCGGCACGCCGCGGGTCACCGCCGAGGCGACCTGGCGCGACGGCCGCTACAGTCTGCGCCTCGCCCAGTCGACGCCGCCCACGCCGGGCGAGCCCGCGAAGCTGCCGCTGGTGATCCCGATCGCCTACGGCCTGATCGCGCAGGACGGCCGCACCCTCGCCGAAGGCGTGATCGAGCTGACCGAGCCGGAGGCGGTCGTCGCCTGGGACCTGCCCGAACGTCCCGTGCCCTCGCTCCTGCGCGGCTTCTCCGCGCCGATTATCCTGGAGCGAGCCACCGACGCCGAGGAGCGCGCGATTCTGATCGCCCATGACACCGACCCCTTCAACCGCTGGGAGGCCGGGCGCTCGTTCGCAATGGCGCTGCTGACCCGCGCCGCCGAGGGCTCGGGCGCAGCACCGGACCCGGAGTATCTCGCCGCGATGACGGCGCTGGCCGACGACGCGCGGCTCGATCCGGCGTTCAAGGCGCTGGCCCTCGCGCTGCCGCCGGAGGACGACGTCGCCGCCCACATGGCGCTCGCCGGGCTGACCCCCGACCCGCTCGGGGTCCACCGGGCGCGCGCCGCGCTCGAGGCCGCCGTAGGGGCGGCGCTCGGGCCCCGCCTCGAGGCGCTCTACGCGGCGAACGCGGTGCCCGGCCCCTACACCCCCGACGCGGCGGCGGCCGGCCGGCGATTGCTGCGCGCGCGCGCGCTCGCCCTGATCTGCGCCCGCGACCGCGATGCGACCCTCGCCGCCGCGCAGTTCGCCGCCGCGGACAACATGACCGAGACCATGGCGGCGCTGGCGTTGCTCGTGGTCCATGGAGCCGCGGCCGACGCGCTCGCCGGCTTTCACGCCCGTTGGCGGGCCGACCGCCTCGTCGTCGACAAGTGGTTCAGTGTCCAGGCGAGCCTCGCGCCCCCCGGAACCCCCCTCGAGACCGCGCCGGCGCTGGCGGCGCACCCGGATTTCGACTGGCGCAACCCGAACCGGTTTCGCGCGTTGATCGGCGCGTTCGCGACCGCAAATCCGGCGGGCTTTCACCGCGCCGACGGCGCGGGCTACCGCCTGGTCGCGGACTGGCTGCTGCGGCTCGACCCGGTCAACCCGCAGACCAGCGCCCGGATCGCCGCGAGTTTCGGGTCGTGGCGCATGTTCGATCCGGCCCGTCAGGGGCTGATGCGGGGCGAACTGATGCGCCTCGGCGCGCTGGAGGGCTTGTCGCGGGATACGGCCGAGATCGTCGGCCGTGCGTTGCGCGAAGACGGTTGAGCGGAAAGGTAGCGTCATGCCAGTGTCAAGCGCGCGCGTTAGGAACTCGGGAATGCAGCAGATCATCGACCAGCTGATCGAGGAGCGCGCGCCCTGGCTGCGCCGCGACGACGCCTCGGCCCGCGCCGCCCGCGTCGTGTTGCACCGGGTTCTGCAATACGACACCACCGTGCGGATCGCCGAGACGCTGAAGCCGATGCCCGGGCGCGACATCCTCGGTTCGCTCGCCGATATGATCGCCCACCACGTCGAGGTGACGGGCCTCGACCACCTGCCGGCCACCGGTCCCGCCATCGTCGTCTCGAACCATCCCACCGGCATCGCCGACGGGATCGTGGTGTTCGGCGCGCTGGCGAGCCGTCGGCCCGACCTGTTCATCTTCGCCAACGCCGACGCGCTGCGCGTTTTGCCCCAGCTCGCCGACCTGATCGCGCCTGTGGAATGGCGCCCCGAGAGGCGGACCCATCGGCAGAACCGCGAGACCCTGGCCTACGCCCACGCCGCCTTCGAGGCGGAACGGCTCGCCGTGATCTTCCCCTCGGGGCGCCTCGCCAAGCGCAGCTGGTGGTGGTTGAACGAGCGCCCGTGGATGGCCTCGGCCGCGATGCTGGCCCGGAAGTACGGGCTGCCGGTGATCCCGCTCCACATCACCGCGCGCAACTCGGCGCTGTTCTACCTGTTCGACCGCATCCACCCGACCCTGCGCGACATCACCCTGTTCCACGAGGTGCTGAACAAGCGCCACCAGCCCTACCGCATCAACGTCGGCGCGCCGATCGACGCGGCGGCGCTGCCCTCCGACACCGCCGCCGCGACCGAAGTCCTGCGCGCTCGCACGCTCGAACTCGGCGGGCAGAAGCCGCAGTCGGTGCTGACCGCGCCACGGTACTCCAAGCCCCGCGGCCGACTGCTGCCGGCGCGCGGGACGGTTTGATTTGAGGCCGCGCCTGCTCCCGGAGGCGCGCTGGTCACCGTCGCGCGCCTTGGACCGCAGCGCAGAAGCAGGCGAGACAGCCGAAGCGCGAAGACAGCGGCTGCGCCTCTGCCTCCTGATGGCCCGGTCAGCGCCGATATCCTGCTTTCTGCCAGGGGGCGGGCTGACGGCGTCGATGCATGAGGGCGTGGGTCCAGGCGGACTCCATTCTGTCCAGCGAAATCCCGACAAGCACCCCATGATTCTTCGGATCGAAGGCCCAGCCGACCTTGAAACCCAGGATGTCCCGCTCGTCCTGCGCCGGACCAATCCGCCGCGCGGCGTCACGGCGCTCAGCGCGCTCAATGGTCATGCAGTAGGGGAAGGCCGGCGCGTCGCGTAGCGTAGCGCCATCAGGCCTCCACGCACCAGTGCGATGCCGGGCGAGGACTTCCCGCGAGCGAGATCATCACGGTCCACCTGGTCATCATTTCATTAAGGGCGTACGTTCCGACAAGCCTTATGCGCCTCGGAAAGAGTTGCCCATGGGCCTGCGCGCATTCGCCAGCGCAAACCGTGCCTGACAGTTTTGCTTTTGCCTCCAACATAGGCCGCAAATCCGCGGAGACATCGTCGAAGGCTTCGCGCCGATGGAAAGCTTCAGGAGTGAAGTTATTTCCGTTTTCATTTAATATCAATCATCTAACCCTGCTTGCAACGTGCAACGTGCAACGTGCAACATGCCCGCCCGGCCCCATTGCGCCTTGCCGCCCGGCCGGCCGGGGGCTAAATAATTGCGTCGCCGCGCCGAGGAGGAGTCATGGCCGAGCTTGCCTACCGAGAGCCCGATCCCAAGATCATCTCCGGCGCCAAGGGCGACTGGGAGATGGTGATCGGGCTCGAAGTCCACGCTCAGGTCACCTCCGCCTCCAAGCTGTTCTCCGGCGCCTCGACCGCGTTCGGGGCCGAGCCGAACACCAACGTCAGTCTGATCGACGCCGCCATGCCCGGCATGTTGCCGGTGATCAACGGATTCTGCGTCGAGCAGGCGGTTCGAACCGGGCTGGGGCTGAAGGCGAAGATCAACCTCGTCTCGCGGTTCGACCGCAAGAACTACTTCTACCCCGACCTGCCGCAGGGCTACCAGATCAGCCAGCTCTACCACCCGCTGGTGGGCGAGGGGCGGATCGATATCCAGCTCGACGACAAGGATCCCGATGCCTCGACCAAGACCA
>JANOEW010000447.1:0-1693 GCA_031413475.1 Amaricoccus sp. | reverse complement strand
ATCCCCGATCTCGAAAAGCGGATCGTCCAGTTCCTGCGGACGCAGACCGACCTCGAAGAATGGCGCAACCGTCATCACAGCCCCGAGGCGAGGGCAGTCGCCGGGCTGACCAGGAGCCCCGCTGTCCCGTAAGCAATCGTCTTGCGAGGGGACCGGCATTGGGTCTTAGCCTAGGCGTCGAGCAAACACTCTGGGGAGACCGGTCGATGTCACGCAAGGTTCTCACGGCCGCCGAGGCCGTCGCCCTCGTTCGTCCGGGCGATACGCTCACCACGTCGGGATTCGTCGGGATCGGCGTCCCGGACGCGCTGCTCGCGGCGCTCGAGACCCGCTTCCTCGAGACCGGCGAGCCGACCGATCTCTCGCTCGTCTTCGCGGCGGGCCAGGGCGACGGCAAGGACCGCGGCCTGAACCGGCTCGGGCATGAGAAGCTTCTAAAGCGCGTGATCGGCGGGCACTGGGGCCTGATCCCGAAGGTGGCGGCACTGGCGCTCGACGGCAAGATCAAGGCCTGGAACCTGCCCCAGGGGGTGATCAGCCACCTTTACCGCGACATAGCCGGCGGTCGGCCCGGCGTGCTGACGCGCGTCGGCCTCGGCACCTTCGCCGATCCGCGCCTGGAGGGCGGCCGGATCAACGACATCTCCACCGACAAGGTCGTCCGGGTGATGGAGATCGACGGCGAGGAGTATCTGTTCTATCCGACCTTTCCGATCGACGTCGCGTTCCTGCGGGGCACCACGGCGGACGAGAACGGCAACGTGACGCTCGAGCGCGAGGCCCTCGTGCTCGACAATCTCGCCCAGGCGATGGCCGCGCACAACTCCGGCGGCGTCGTCATCGTGCAGGTCGAGCGGATCGCCGCGGCGCGCAGCCTCGACCCGCGCGCGGTGGTCATTCCCGGCCCGCTGGTCGACGCGGTCGTCCTCGCGGAGCCGGAGCATCACATGCAGACCCTGGCCACCGCCTATTCGCCGGCCTTCGCCGGACGCATTCGCACCCCGGCCGGCGCCCACGCGCCGGCCCGGCTCGACATCCGCAAGATCATCGCTCGGCGCTGCGCCTTCGAGCTGCCGATCAACGGCATCGTCAACCTGGGGATCGGCATGCCCGAGGGGGTGGCCGGGGTCGCCGCGGAAGAGGGCCTGCTCGAGCACGTGACCCTGACCGCGGAGCCGGGCGTGATCGGCGGGCAACCGGCATCGGGGCTCGACTTCGGCGCGGCGGTCAACACCGACGCGATCATCACCCAGAGCCAGCAGTTCGACTTCTACGACGGCGGCGGGCTCGACATGACCTGCCTCGGCCTGGCCGAGGCCGACGCGCTCGGCAACGTCAACGTCTCGCGCTTCGGCCCGAAGCTGGCCGGCGCCGGCGGGTTCATCAACATCAGCCAGAACGCCCGCGCGGTGGTCTATGCCGGCACGCTGACAGCAGGCGGGCTCAAGGTGGAGATCGTGGACGACGCCCTGGCGATCCGCACCGAGGGCAAATCGAAGAAGCTGATCGAGACGGTCGAGCAGATCACCTTCTCCGGGCCGCGCGCCGCCGCGGCGAAGAAGCCGGTGCTGTTCGTCACCGAGCGCTGCGTGCTCGAGCTTACCCCCGAGGGGCTGGAGTTGCGCGAAATCGCGCCGGGCGTCGACCTCGAGCGCGACGTGCTCGGGCAGATGGGCTTCCGCCCACTGATGAC
>JANOEW010000446.1:0-5119 GCA_031413475.1 Amaricoccus sp. | reverse complement strand
GGCCGATCGAGATCGCCCAGTGCGGCAGGCCGTGCAGGAAATTGGTGGTGCCGTCGAGCGGGTCGACGATCCAGCGCCGGGTCGGATCGGCGCCCTTGACCTCGACGCTCTCCTCGCCGAGCCAGCCGTAGTTGGGCCGCGCCTCAGTCAGCTCCTCGCGGATCAGTTGCTCGGCCTTGGTGTCGGCGCGGGAGACGAAGTCGCCGGGCCCCTTGGACGACACCTGCAGGTTCTCGACCTCGCCGAAGTCGCGCAGCAGCGAGCGCGCCGCCTTGCGCGCGGCCTTGATCATGACGTTCACGTTGGCCGACGCCTGGCTCATCGCCGTTCCTCCCGCCCGAGCCGGGCCCCCGTGGACGTGCTCCTGTGGACGGGCCCCTATAGCGGGCTGGCGGCGGGGCTCCAAGGGCAAAGCATGGCTCGGCCGCGGCGGCGCAGCGCGATCAGCGGCTGCGGGTGCGCGCGGTGACGATGCTCTGGAACGTCGGGAACTCGCGCGCGTCGATCACGCCGTCGCCGTTGCGGTCGGCGGCTTCGAACGTCGGCCGCAGCAGGCCGGGTATGCCCTGGCGGGCGCGCTCGAAGGTGAGGCCTCCGGGGCTCGACGCCTGCGCCGACAGGCTGGCGAAGTTCTGCGCGCGTGCGTCGGGCGCGGCGAGCAGGGCGGCGGCGAGCGCCAGCGCGAGAGGTCGGATGAACATGGGGTTCGTCTCCTTGAGAATTGCGCAGGATACGATCCCGGCTCGGCGCGCTTCAAGTCCGGCGCGTCACGGCTCCGGGCCGAGCAGCACCCATGCCTTGATCGGCAGGTGGTCGGAAGCCTGGCGCGCCAGAGGGGTGTCGTGTGCCAAGACCCGTCCGAGCACGCGTCCGGGGCGGGCGATGATGCGGTCGAGCGCGAGCACCGGAAAATAGGAGGGAAAGCTCGGCGTGCCGCGCGCCATCGGACCGAAGCTCGGTGCGAAGCCGTGCAGCGACGAGCGCCGGCCGTGCCGCCATTCGTTGAGATCGCCCATCAGCACCGTCGGGTGCTCACTCGCCTCGGCCGCATGCGCGAGCAGGCGCTCAACCTGCAACCGTCGCGAATGGCGCAGCAGGCCGAGATGCGCTGCGACCACCCGCACGCGGCCGGCCGCCAGCTCGAGATCGGCGACCAGCGCCCCGCGCGGCTCCAGACCGGGCAGCACCACCTGGCGCAGGTCGCGGCACAGCCCCTCGCGCACCAGCACGAGGTTGCCGTGCCAGCCATGCCCGCCGTGGCCGTTGTCGACCGGCACCGGCACGAGGCCGGCGTCGCGCTCGATCGTCGCGAGGTCGAGCAGTCCCGCCCGGTCGCCGAAGCGGCGGTCGGTTTCCTGCAGCGCCAGCACGTCGGCGCCGAGTTCGGCGATCACTGCCGCGACCCGCGCCGGGTCGAAGCGTCGGTCGGCGCCGACGCATTTGTGCACGTTGTAGGAGGCGAACAGCATGCCGTCCGCGGCGTCGTCCATGCCCGTCTCCGCCTGGGGTCGTCGACGCGACCGCATCGACCGCTCTCAGGATACGCCGCGGCAGGGTCGGGTCAACGGCGGGGGGCGCGCGTTTGCGCCCCCCGGGGGAGGTTGGTCAGTCGAGGAAGACCGCGGCGAGCGGCGGAAAGCCGTTGAAGCCCACGCTGGAATAGCTCGTCGTATAGGCGCCGGTGCAGAGGATGCGCACCCTGTCGCCGTCGCGCAGCGCCAGCGGCAACTGCACCGGGCGTCTCTCGTAGAGCACGTCGGCCGAATCGCAGGAAGGGCCGGCCAGGATGCAAGGGCCGGTGTCGGCGGCAAGGCCGTGCCTGGTCTCGAACTGGTAGCGGATCGCCTCGTCGATCGTCTCGGCAAGCCCGGAGAACTTGCCGATGTCGAGATAGACCCAGCGCGCGAGGTCGTCCTGGTCCTTCTTCGCCACCAGCACCACCTCGGCGCAGATCACCCCGGCCTCGGCGACGAGGCCGCGGCCGGGTTCGGCCATGACCTCGACGTCGTCGCCGAAGCGAGCGTGCACCAGGCGCATGACCTCGGCGGCGTAGGCGCGCGTTTCCGGCAGCGGGTGACCGTAGAACGCCGGAAAGCCGCCGCCGATGTTGAGGATGCGCAGGGCGTGGCCACGGGTTTCGGCCTCGGTCCAGAGCGCGCGCGCGGCGTCGAGCGCCGTCGCCCACATCGCCGGCTCGCGCATCTGGCTGCCGGCGTGAAACGACAGGCCGGCGACGTCGAGCCCGAGGAAGCGGCCGAGGTCCATCAGCCGCAGCGCCTCGCGCGGGCTGGAGCCGAACTTGCGGCTGAGCGGCCAGTCGGCCTGGCTCGCCTCGACCAGCATGCGCAGGATCACCCGCGCGCCGGGGGCGTGGGCGGCGAGCTTGTGCAGCTCGGCCTCCGAATCGGCGGCGAACTGCTCGACGCCGAGCGCATTGGCGTGGGCGATGTCGGCGGCGCGCTTGATGGTGTTGCCGAAAGCGACATGGTTCGCCGGCACGCCGAGCGACAGGCAGAGGTCGATCTCGCCGCGCGAGGCCGCGTCGAAATGTGCGCCTTCGGCGGCAAGGGCGGCGACCACTTCGGGCGCCGGGTTCGCCTTGACCGCGTAGTGGATCTGCGCGCCGCCGAGGCCGGCGGCCAGCGCGCGGTATTTCGCGCGCAGCACGTCGAGGTCGAACACCATCGTCGGCCGGTCGAAGTCGTGCGCCCGGATGAACGTGTCCTGCCGCACGGTGACGGCGGAGGCGTCCGGGTGGGTGTCGAAGCTTGCGGGAACGCCCAGGCGGGCGGCGGCATGCATCATGGTCATCTCCATCAGACCCGGGGCCGATCGCCCCGTGGTTTCCAAAAGAGACGTTACCGTCGCTACTTGAGTTCGCGTTTGTGGCGCGCCCGAGCAGAGGTGCGTGCGTTGGCGTCAGGATGGTGCATATGGGACCCGGTGACCCCGATAGCAAGCAAAATTCGGTCGACGCCGACGATTGCTTCGCCGCCGCGACTTCGCTGTCTGATTCGATTAAAACTTCGTGACGTCAATGTGATATTTGGTTAACGTAATGTTACCGTCGTAGGCCGCCGGCTGGGCTCAGTGCCCGCTGGACTCATGATCGCGATCGACCGGAATTTCCACCACGACGGGTCCCGCGATCTCGAAAACCAGGGTGATCGGGATCTCGGCTCCGTCCGTGAGCGGGCCGGTCAGGCCCATCAGCATGACATGCAGCCCCCGGTGCTGCAGCGTCACGGTCTGACCTGCCGCGATCGCGATCCCGTCGTCGAGCTTGACCATTCGGGCCACGCCGCCCTCTAGCACGTGCGCGTGCAGTTCGGATCGCCGCGCGGCCGGGCTCTCGACGGCGACAAGCCGGTCGGGCGCGGCGACGAGATTGGTGATGCGCATGAACGCCGCGCCGGTCGGGGCGTTCGGACCGGACGAGATCGCGTAGCCGTCCGCCACGCGAATGCCGGCCGATTCGGCGAGCACGACGGGCTTGCCGTGCTCGCCCGCCGATGCCGCCGGCGCGGCTAGCACGGCGACCAGCGCCAGGCGGCGCAGACGGATCATCGGCGATTTCCAGACGCTGCGGAGGCGGGCCGGCGGGTCAGAACTGGAACCTGCGCGGCTCCCTCAAGACGTCGGGACGACGCGGTCATGACGGAGACCACACTCAACCGGAATTGGAGCATGTTCGTGCTTTGGGCGCGGCGCACCAGCGCGTGCATTGTCGCGGGATCAGGCCGCGGCGGCTGCCTTGGCGATGTCGCGCTTGAGCTTCAGCGCCTTTGCTGACAGCCCGGCGTCGTCGGCCTTGGCGAGGAAGGCGTCGAGCCCGCCGCGGTGGTCGACGGTGCGCAGCGCCGCGGCCGAAATCTTGAAGCGCAGCGTCTGGCCGAGCGTCTCGGAGGTCAGCGACACCTCGTTGAGGTTCGGCAGAAAGCGCCGACGGGTCTTGTTGTTGGCGTGACTGACGTTGTTCCCCGTCATCACGCCCTTGCCGGTGAGTTCACAACGACGGGACATGGGTTTGGTCCTTGGCAGGCAGGGCTAGCCGGGGCGGGCCGGCTCTCGAATTCGATGGCCGGTGCCTATCGCAGGCCGCAGCGGGCGTCAACCCGCCGCAGTCGCTTCGCAGTCCCGTCGCAGCGCTTCAGCCCCGGCGCAGCCGGCTCCGCGCCGCGAGGCCGCCGAACGCTGCGACGCCCATCAGCGCCAGCGGCAGCGCCGCCGGGAGCGGCACCGGCGCGACCGAGACCTGACCGCGGATCTCGCCGCCCGGGTTCGTCTGGGTGTGAACGTTAACGTACCACAGCCCCGCCAGGAAGTCGGGGACGTCGAGGGCGGCGATCGACGTCGATCCGGTCGTGCCGCTAGCGAGGCCGCTGATGCCGCCGATGTCGACCTTGACCCCCGCGCTCACGCCAGGCTCCGCCGGACCGTGAAAGTGCATCATCGTCGCCGTTCCGCCGAACAGGTCCTCGTAGCTGACCCTCCAGCTCAGAAGCCCGGAGTCGGTGTCGATCCGGCCGCGCCCGAAGCCGGTCGCGTCCGGGTTCGCCACCGCGACCGTGGTTTCCTGGGCCTGGCTCATGCCGCCGGCCGTCTCCCACCGCAGCACCACCGCCCCGGCGGTCCCTGCGACCATCGTGGCGCACGCAGCACCGAAGATGGCGGCAACGGCAGGGTGATTCTTCAGAGCTGCAATTTCGGCGGCGTCGCGTTCGCGGCGCACGTCTCCCATCGGCGGCTCACCCAGCGCCTTGGACAACGCGACCATCCATCTCCGCCCGGTCCACTTATTGAGCTTTTCGCGCAGATCGTTGGCGAGTTCCGGCGGTGCCCCCGGCATCAAGAACAAATCGATCGCCCCAGCCGCCGCATCGCACTTTACAAGGCTGACGTGCTCTTCCAAGTGAACTTTGAGCTTGGCATCGCGCCGCTCGCCCACCAGAGCCACAATGTCAGCAAAATTCCGGAGCGGACGCACAGCAGCAGGCGCGACGGGTGCTGCGGACGGGGCGTCGTCATCCTCGCCCAAGCCCTCGATCACTTCGTCGTCGGCCTCGAGAGGCAGAGCATCGGCGCCCGGCTCAGCTCCATCAGAGTCAACATCAGCAAG
>JANOEW010000445.1:0-8018 GCA_031413475.1 Amaricoccus sp. | reverse complement strand
CGCAGCCCCGGCGGCTCGCCGCCGCGGCCGAGCAGGTCCATCGCCCGGTCCGCGACCGCCCGCTGCGCCGCCGCCGCCTGCGGGTCGCCGAGCAGCCGGGCGAGCGCCGGTGCCAGGCGGTCCGGCGCGCAGTCCTCCTGGAAGAACTCCGGCACCGCCCGGGTTTCGGTCACCAGGTTCACCAGGGTCGAGCTGTCGATCCTGATCATGCGTCGGGCGAACGGCGCGCTCAGTGGGTGCACGCGGTAGCCGATCACCATCGGCGTGCCCGCCGCCGCGAGTTCCAGGCTCACGGTTCCCGAGGCCGCCAGCGCCGCGTCCGCCGCCGCGAGGGCCGCGCGCTTGCGCGCCTCGGCCACTGCGGCCGGAATGCCGCGCGGATCGAGAACCTTCGGCCAGCCGTCCAGGTCCGGCGGCATCAGCGCCGCGACCATGTCCGCCACCGGCCCGACCGTCGGCACGACCGCCGCGAGCCGTGGATCGGCGGCGCGTAGCAGCCGCAGCGTCGCGGCGAACACCGGGGCGAGCCGCGCCACTTCACCCCGCCGCGAACCGGGCAGGAGCACAAGCAGCGGCTGATCGGCGCCGACGCCCAGCTCGGCCCGCAGCGCGGCGATCTGCCCCGGCCCGGCGCGCGGCAGCGCCGCCGCCGGATGGCCGACGAAATCGCAGCTCATCCCCGCGGCCTGCATGTACGGCGGCTCGAACGGCAGCAGCGCCAGCACGTGGTCGACCACCTGCGCCATCTTCGCCGCCCGCCCCGGCCGCCAGGCCCAGACGCTGGGCGCCACGTAGTGCATCACCCGCTGCGCGGGGCGCGCCGCCCGCACCCGCCGGGCCACCCGCAGGCAGAAGTCGGGGCTGTCGATGCCGATCAGCGCGTCGGGGCGCGCCGCGATCGCCGCGTCCGCGGTCTCACGGATGCGCCGCAACAGGTTCGGCAGCCGCGGCAGCACCTCGGCGAGGCCCATCACCGACAGCTCCTCGATCGAAAAGCGACTCGCCAGGCCCTCGGCCGCCATCGCCGGACCGCCGACGCCCGCGACCTCGAGCCCGGGACCGGTCAGGGCGTAGAGCCCGGCGAGCAGCGACCCGCCAAGCAGATCGCCCGAAGGCTCTCCCGCGACCAGGAACAACCGCGGGCCGTTCACCCGCCCGCCTCGCGGCCCCAGAGGAACAGCCCGGCCGCGTCGGCCGCCGCAACGGTCGCGTCGCGCCCGAGCACGAGCACGCCCCCCGCCTGCACCACCACGCCAGCGAGACCCGCCGCGGCGGAGCCGCGCAGCGTCTCCGGCCCGATCGCGGGCAGGTCCATCCGCCAGTCCTGACCGGGCTTCGGAGCCTTCAGCAGCACGCCCCGCGCCGCGCCGCCGCGGAACGGCGCGCCGGTGCGCGCCACGAAGGCGAGCAGCGCGTCCGTGCCCTGCACCGATTCCACCCCGAGGCACACGCCGCCCGCCACCACCGCGCCCTGGCCCACGTCCGCGGCCCCCAGCGCCGCGACGATCTCCGCCGCCCGCGCCGCGTCGGCGCGATCGTCCGCGCCCGGCGCGGCGCGCGTGGCGACGCCGGGCGCGGCGAGCAGATCCGCGAGGATCGCCTGGGCGGGCACCAGCTTAAGCCCCTCGGCCTCGACGACCTCTGCGAGCAGGCGCAGCGTGCGATCGTCGCCGCCGCGCAGGCCGCCCAGCACCTTCGGCGCCAGGCGCAGCATCGTCAGGTCGAACCGCAGCGGGTTCAGTTCCGGGCGGGTCATGCCGCCGGCAAAGGTCACCGCCCCGCAGCCCGCCGCCCGCAGGTCGGCGAACAGCCGCCCCGGCTTCTCGAACACCGCCGCGACCATGGGATGCGCGGCCGCCCAATCGAGCGGCACGCCCTCGAAGGCGACCACCCGATAGGGCCGGGCGCGCCGCGCGCAGTCTTCGGCGATCAGCCGCGGTAGCGCCCCTCGTCCGGCGACGATGGCGAGCCCGTCCTGCGGCCCCAAGCCCCTAGCCCGGCGGCAGGGTGAAGGAGCGCGAGCTGTCCGCCGCGACGAAGTCGACGACCTCGCGCACCAGCGGGTTGTCGCCCCGCGCCGCCGCCGCGGCCGCCGCCCGTTCCTGAAGCGTGCCGCCGACCCCGGCGCCGAACAGCTCGCCATACGCGGCGCGCAGCCCGTGGATCGTCGCGCGATCGACGCCGCGGCGCTTGAGGCCGACCAGGTTCAGCCCGGCGAGATGCGCCCGCTCGCCCACCACCATGCCGTAGGGGATCACGTCGGCCGCCACGCCGGCCATGCCGCCGATCATCGCGCCCCGGCCGATGCGGCAGAACTGGTGCACCGCAGACAGGCCGCCGAGGATCGCGCCGTCCTCGATGACCACGTGCCCGCTGAGCGTGGCGTTGTTCACCAGGATCACGCCATTGCCGATGACGCAGTCGTGGCCGACGTGGATGCTCATCATCAAGAGATTGTCGTCGCCGACCCGCGTGACCCCGCCGCCGGCCGCGGTGCCGGGGCTGAGGGTGGCGTATTCGCGGATGCGGTTGCGCGCGCCGATGATCAGTTCGGTGCGCTCGCCCTGGTACTTGAGGTCCTGCGGCGCGCTGCCGATCGAGGCGAACGGCCAGATCTCGGTACCGTCGCCGATCCGGGTCACGCCGGCCAGCGCAACGTGGCTGTGCAACGTCACGCCCGGACCGAGCCGGACGTCCGGCCCGATCACGCAATAGGGACCGATGCGGCATCCGGGCCCGATCGTCGCTCCCGGCTCTACCACGGCGGTGGGATGGACCTGGGCGCTGGCGTCGATCGTCATGCGCTCAGCCCTTCAGCCGCTTGTCGTCGGCCGGCATGATCATCGCGGTGAATTCCGCCTCGGCGGCCAGCGTTCGCCCGACCCGGGCCTCGCCGCTGAACCGCCAGACCTTGCCCCGGCCGCGCAGGATCGCGATGTGCAGTTCGAGCGCGTCGCCGGGGACCACGGTCTGGCGGAACTTCGCCCCCTCGATGCTCATGAAGTAGACCAGCGAATCGTCGTCCGCGAGGTCGAGGCTCGCCACCACCAGCACCGCGGCGGTCTGCGCCATGGCTTCGACGATCAGCACGCCGGGCATCACCGGCCGCACCGGGAAGTGCCCCTCGAAGTGCGGCTCGTTGACCGTGACCATCTTCAGCCCGACCGCCGAGCGGCCCTTGTCGATGTTCACCACCCGGTCGATCATCAGGAACGGATAGCGGTGCGGGATCATCCGCTTGATCGCGAGAATGTCGGCCTGGCCGAGGCCGGCGTCGATCGACAGGTTCATCCGCCCCTCCCCCTCACTCCGACGCCGGGTCCGCGCCGGCCGGGGCAGCGCCGGCCGGGACAGCGCCGTCCGGGGGCGTGACCGCGCCGGCCCGGTCGATCTCGCCGATCACCTCGTCGGTGACGTTGAGCGCCTGATCCGCGAGCAGCACGCTCGTCTCGTCGAAGATCGCCGATGCCCCGAGCCGCTCCATCAGACCGACCAGGATCGGCCCGACCTCAGCGTAGAACTGCCGGCGCTTCTGGTCAAACTCCAGCGCGAGTGCGCCGGCGCGCGCGTCCTGCTCGCGCCGAGCCGCGACCACGCGCGCGTCGAAGTCGTCGGCGAGGACACGAAAGGCGGTGGCGTCGAGCTTGCCGCGTTCTTCGGTCAGCCGCCGCTCCTCGTCCTCGAACGCGGTTTCGATCGTCCGCGCCTCGGCGCGCAGCGCCTCGCGCGCCGTTTCCTCCTCGGCGAGCAGCGCCTTGCCCCGCGTCGACCCGGTCAGGATCCGCTCCTGGTTCAGGATCACGAACCCCGCCGAACCGACCGGCTGCGCCGACGTCGGCGCCATCAGCGCGACGAGGATCAGCGCAGCGACCGCGATCGTCCGCGCCATCGCCTCAGAATCGCGTGGCGACGGTGAAGCGGAAATTTTCGGTTTCGTCGGTGCTCCTGTCGCGCAGCGCCCGCGAGTAGTTGAAGCGCAGCGGCGCGAACGGCGTCTCGACGAACACGCTCACCCCCGCCGTGGCGCGCAGGTAGAAGCTGTCGTCCACCTCGCCCATGCTGCCGTCGGTGTCATCCAGCCCCCAGAGCGAGCCGACGTCGGAGAACACCCCGCCGAAGATGCCGTATTCCTCCAGCGGCCCGAGCGGGAAGCTCGCGTCGAGCCGAAGCACCGACAGGAAATTTCCGCCGAGCGGGTCATCGACGCGCACGTCCTCTTGGGGATTGAGACACTCGCCCACGCGGCAGACGTCGCGCGGTCCCACGCCATTGCGGGCGAAGCCGCGGAAGGCGTCGCCGCCGGTGATGAAGCGCTCGGTCACGATCGAGCCGTCCTGCGAGAACAGCGCTCCGCCCTCGAGCGCCGCGCTCAGCAACAGATCCTCCTCGAAAAAGCTCGCATAGGCCCGCGCCGTGCCGGAAGTCTTTGAATAGGTGGAATCGCCGCCCAGCCCGGCGAACTCCTGGCTCAGCGTCAGGATGAAACCCGCGGACGGATCGACCGGCGAGTTGCGCCGGTCGTAGACATAAGTGCCGCCGACCGACGAAATGATCCGCGTGCCCTCTTCCTCCTCGATGATGCGCGAGGAGTCGAACGCGACGTCGTAGATCTCGTCCTGGGCGATCGTGTAGCGCAGCGTCAGCCGTCCGTTCTCGCTGACCGGAAAGCCGAAGCGCGGCGCGAAGCCGATGTTTCGCGTCTTGTAGGCGGTCTCGTCAAAATTGCGGTCGAGGTAGTAGAACTGAAAGCCGCCGAGCAGGTCGCGGTCGAACAGTGCGGGCTCGATGAACGTGAAATCGACGTTGGCGAACTGACCGCTCGCGGTCAGCGCGAGGCTCACTGTCTGGCCGCGCCCGAGGAAGTTGCGCTCGGTGATCGAGATCTGCGCCGCAAGGCCCTCGCTCGACGAGAACGAACCGCCGAGGTTGAGGCTTCCGGTCGCCTGTTCCTCCACCGCGACGCCGATCAGCGCACGGCTCGGGTCCGAACCTTCGGTCACCTCCACCGTGACCTCGGAGAAATACTCCACGGCGCGGATCCGGTTCTCGGCGTTGCGAAGTTCGCGGGTGTTGAAGGCGTCGCCCTCGACCACGCGAAACTGCCGGCGGATCACCCGGTCGAGCGTGCGGGTGTTGCCGGAGATGTCGATGCGCTCGATGAAGACACGCTCGCCCTCGACCAGTTCGAACACGATGTCGACGGTCAGATCGGCGTCGTTCTTGGTGATGCGCGGCCGAACTTCCAGGAAGGCGTAGCCCGATTGCCCGGCCTGGAACGCCATGCGTTCCACCACCCGCTCCACCAGTCGCGCGTTGTAGACCCCGCCGCCGAGCACCGGTTGCAGCAGCGGCTCGAACGCCGCCGCGTCGAGGCCCGGGACCGAGGACGCGACGCCCATCTGCCCGAAATCGTAGCGCTGCCCCTCGGAGACCACGAAGGTGACGAAGAAAGCGTTGCGCTCGCGCGCGATCTCCGCGACCGCCGAGCGAACGGTGAAATCGACGAAGCCCCGCTCGAGATAGAATTGCCGCAGCAGTTCGCGGTCAAGCTCCAGGCGGTCCGCGTCATAGGACCCCGTGCCCAGCACGAGACTGAGGAAGTTGGCCTGGCTCGTCTCCACCGCGCGTCGCAGCCGGCCGTCCGAGAAGACCTCGTTGCCGACGAAGTTGACCCGCTGCACCCGGGTGGGGCGGCCCTCGACGACCTGGAACACCAGGTTGACCCGGTTGTCGGGCAGTCGGATGATCACCGGCGTCACCTCCGCCCCGAACCGGCCGGCGGCGCGGTAGGCGTCGATGATGCGCTGGGCGTCCGCCTCGGCCGACGCGACCGAGAAGGCGCGGCGCGAGCGCAGTTCAATCACCTCCCCCAGCGCCTCGTCGTCGAGCGAGCGGTTGCCCTCGAAGGCGATCAGGTTGATCGACGGGTTCTCGACCACGGTGATCACCAGTCGCCCGGCCTCGGGCATCACGTCGACGGTCTCAAACAGGCCGGTGTCGAACAGGCGACGAACCGCGAGGTTCAGCCCCTCCGGCGTCACCGGCGTGCCCGGCTCGATCCCGGCGAAGACCCGGATCGTGTCCGCTTCGATGCGCTGGTTGCCGGCGACGTCGATCCGGCTGAAACTCGCGGTGCCCTGCGCCTGCCCGATCGCCGGCATGAGCAGGGCCGTGAGCAGGACGGTCAGAAAGGCCGCTACGGCGACCGCGCGTCCGATCGCATGGCCGAATCGTCGCGCGACGTGCCGCTGCCCCATGGAAGCTCGCCCTTCTGCTCGAACGGGCGGTTCGCCGCCCTGATTATCAACTCACCATTCGCATGATGTCGTTGTAAGTAGCAAATACCATTAGGAGTAGGATCAAGCCAAGACCTATCGACATGGCGAGTTGCATTACCCGCTCGCTCGGCGGTCGTCCGCGGACCGCCTCGATCACGAAGGCGGTGAAGTGCCCGCCGTCCAGCACCGGGATCGGAAACAGGTTCAGGAGCCCGATCGCCGTCGAGATCACCCCGATCAGCGTGACGAAGCTCGCGAACCCCTGGCTCGCCGTCTCGCCGGAAATCTGGGCGATGCCGATCGGGCCCTGCAGGTTTTCCGCCCCGATCGTGCCGAGGATGATGTGCTTCAGCCCGTTCAGCGATTGCACGATCACCAGGACCACCCGCTCCGCCCCCAGACCGATCGCCGTCCACGGCGCCGGGGTCTCGGTGGCGGGCAGATAAAGCGAGGCGCCGGCGACGCCGATCATCACCCGCCGCTCGAACCCGCCCTGGCCGTCGTCCGCGTCCCGCTCGACCGGCGTGATCGGCAGCGTCAGCGTCTCGCCGTCGCGCCAGACCTCCAGCGGGATCTCGCGCCCGTCCGATCCGACCACGGCAGCACGCAGATCGTCGAACGCCGCCAGCGGCGCGCCGCCCGCCGTCAGGATCACGTCGCCCGGCCGCAGCCCCGCCCGGCTGGCCGGCGACAGCGGCTCGACGCCGGTGACCAGCGGCGGCATGGCGAACGGCGCGCGCAGCTCGAGCCGCTCGCCGGCGCGTTCGACGACGAAGTCCATCGGACCCGGCGCCGGCATCTCGGCCGCCGCGAGGTAGATGTCGCGGATTTCCGCCACTGCGCGCCGGTTCACCTCCAGCACCAGATCGCCGGCCCGGAGCGGCTGCTCGACGCCCGGCAGCGGTTCGATCGCGCCCAGGATCGGCCGCTCGGTCGGCACGCCCTGCCAGAGAATCAGCCCGGCGAACACGACGACGCTGAGCAGAAAGTTGGCGAAGGGCCCGGCCAGCACCGTCAGCATCCGCCGACCCACGCTGGCGCCGTGAAAGGTCTCGGCCCGCTGCGTCGCGGTCATGCCCTGCAGCCGTGCGGCGTCCGCCCGGCTCGCGCCGTCGCTGTCGCCGAGGAACTTCACGTAGCCCCCGAGCGGCAGCGCCGCGACCTGCCACAAAGTGCCGCGCCGGTCGCGCCGCGCCCAAAGCACCGGGCCGAAGCCGATCGAGAATACCTCCGAACGGATGCCGCACCAGCGCGCGACGATGTAGTGGCCGTATTCGTGCACGAAGACGACGATGCCGAGCACCACGACGAAGGGGATCACCGTGGCAAGAAAGCCGCCGAAGAAGGGTATGCCTGCGATCAGCTCCATGCGCCCATCCTCGTGCCCGACGTCGAAAGCGTGGCCGCCGCGTCCGCGGCCGCGCGGCGCGCCGCCGCGTCGAGCGCCGTCACTGCCTCGAGCCCGGAGCCGGCGCCGTGCCCGGCCGCGTCCGCGCCGAGGCATTCCATCACATGTTCAACCAGCCTCGCCATGTCAAGGAAGCCGATCCGCCCGGCGAGGAACGCGTCGAGCGCCGATTCCTTCACGGCGTTGAACACCGCTCCCGCCAGGCCTCCCAGCGCCAGCGCCTCGCGCGCCAGCCGCAGCGCCGGAAACCGCCCCGGATCCGCCGGCGCGAAGTCGAGCCGACCCACCGCGGACAAATCGAGCCGCTCGACCGGCAGGGCGGCGCGCTCGGG
>JANOEW010000444.1:0-2272 GCA_031413475.1 Amaricoccus sp. | reverse complement strand
CCCGGAAGGCTGGAGCCTCGGCCTCCAGCGCCAGCGCGATGCCGGACGCTAGCCCGCCGCCGCCGCAGCAGACCAGCACCTCGGCCTCGAGGATGCCGGCCTCGGCGGCGTCGGCGGCGATCTCGAGCCCGGTGGTGCCCTGGCCGGCGATCACCTCGGGATGGTCGTAGGGCGGGATCAGCGTCATCCCCCGGGCCGCGGCGATTTCGGCGCCCAGCACGGCGCGGTCTTCGGTCAGCCGGTCGTAGAGCACCACCTCGGCCCCGAGCGCGCGGGTGCCCTCGATCTTCACCGCCGGAGCGTCCCGGGGCATCAGGATCACCGCCGGCGCGCCGTGGGCGGCGGCGGCCCAGGCGACACCCTGGGCGTGGTTGCCCGAGGAATAGGCGAGCACGCCGAGCGCCCGGGCCGAGGGCGGCATCGCCGAAACGGCCGCCCAGGCCCCGCGCGCCTTGAACGAGCCGGTGACCTGCAGGCATTCGGCCTTGACCCAGACCCGCCGGCCGGCGCGCCGGTCGAGCGCGGCGGACGACAGCAGCGGCGTGCGCCGGACCCGGCCGCGGGCGCGGGCGGCGGCGGCGCGGATCCGGAAAATGTCGCTCACGAGCGTAGTCCTTCGAGAAAGGCCGCCACCGCCGCCACCACCTCGGGCTCGTCGAGAAACGGCATGTGGCCGCGGTCGGCCACCTCCACATAGCCCATGTCGGGCCGGCGCGCGCGCATTTCCGCTGCGGTCGCGGCGGCGAGGACGTCCGAGTTCGCGCCCCGCAGCAGCAGCAGCGGCACACCCGCCAGCCGGTCGAACAGCGGCCAGAGGTCGACGGCGGTCGACGTCGCCGCCTGCTCGATCACCGCGTCACGCAGCTTCGGGTCGTAGCGCAGCCGCAGCCCCGCGGGGGTCTCGCGCAGCACCCGGCCGGCGTGCCGCCGCCAGTCGGCCGTCGGCAGGCCGGGAAACTGCTCCGCCAGCGCCCCGGCGGCGGCGGCGGCGAGCGTGGGCTCGGGCGGGGTCACCCCGAGATACGTCATGATCCGCGCGACTCCTTCGGGCGCGATCACCGGGCCGATGTCGTTCAGGATCACCCCGGCGAGCCGCTCGGGGGCGAGCCCGGCCATGGTCATCGCGATCATGCCGCCGCGCGAGGCGCCGAAGATCACCGCCCGCGCGATCCCCAGATGATCGAGCAGGGCGATGGCGTCCCGGGTCTCCTGGAGCACATTGTAGTCGAGATAGCGCGGGTCCCATTGCGATGCCCCCCGCCCACGCGAGTCGAGCCGCAGGATCCGCGCCCGCCCCGCGAACGCCTCGACCACCGGTTCGAAGTCGCGGCCGTTCCGGGTGAGCCCGGCCAGGCACAGCACCGGCAGACCCGCGCCGTCGTCGCGATAGGCGAGCGACAATCCGTCAGGGGTCGCGAAGCGCCGCGCCGCGGGGTCGTCGGCGACGGCCGGCACCGCGGCCAGGTCCGGCAACACGTGGTCGGGCCGCCAGGGCAGCCGGTCGACCGGCTCGCCGGCACGGTTCGCCCAGACGCTGCGGAACCCCTGGCCGGCGGCGCAGGCCGCGTCCCAGCCGTTCGAGGACACGAACAGCACCTGCTCCGGAACCACGTCGAAATGCGCGCCGACCAGATCGTAGACCGCGCGGGCCGGCTTGTAGACCCCGACCGCCTCCACCGACAGCACCGCGTCGAACAGGCCGTCGAGCCCCGCCGCGGCAACCGCCGCCGCGAGCATGTCGGGCGCGCCGTTCGACAGGATTGCCACGGGCCGCCCGGCGTCGCGCAACGCCGCCAGCACGCCGGGGACCTCCGGATAGGCGTCGAGCTCATGGTAGAGCGCCATCAGACGGGCGCGCAGCGGCGCATCGCCCCCGAGCCCCGCGGCCTCGAGCGCCCAGTCGAGCGCCTCGCCGGTCACCGCCGCAAAATCCGCGTGGACGCCGGCGATGGTGCGCAGCCAGGTGTATTGCAGCTGCTTCGCCCGCCAGTCCCGCGCCAGCCCCGGCCAGGCCGCGGCGAGCGCCTCCCTGCCGGGTTCGGCGGCGGCACGGCGCGCGGCCGATCCGACGTCGAACAGCGTGCCGTAAGCGTCGAAAACCACCGGGCCGTCCATCGCCTCTCCTTCCCGCAGGGGCCTCTTCGGCGCGCGGTGAAGACGCTGGCGTCGATGCGCAATTCGGCCTTCTCGTCGGCGGCGCTGAACAAGCCGTACTCGTTGTCGAAGAAGTTGCAGCGCTCGACATTCAGCACACCGCCTTCGTGGCGCACAC
>JANOEW010000443.1:0-7387 GCA_031413475.1 Amaricoccus sp. | reverse complement strand
AGTTCGTCCTCCGCGACGACGTGCTGGCCCGGATGAGCTGGCGGCGGTGATCCCTGCGGGCGCGCTTATATCCCTTATCTATCAAACGCCTGAGCCGAGAATGCGCACAACGATGACCACTGGACCGCTTGCGTCAGTTTGCGCCAAGAGCGGACTGCGGCGCATTTGCCGGCACCTCCCGTCGCCGGCCTCGGCGCGCCTTTCTTTAGCAGTCGGTTAGAGAGGAGCCGTGCCGGATGAGCGAAGGCAGAAACCCTGAACCTATGATCCCGAGCCGGTTGGTCGATCGCAGTTGAAGCGCCGAGTCTCAAACCGTTGCGGCCGGGCTCGTCACTTGCGACTAATCGGGGCAGGGAACAGCCGTATACACGTAGGTTCCGTAGTCGCCTATCTTCAATTGGAAGCTGGATCCAGTTAATTGCGACATTGCTACAAAAATTGCGCCGGATTCATACTCATGCTCCTTGTATATTTTACCGGCTCCAGAGTAACCTTCCACCTTAATATTCGCCTTACCGAAATTTTCGCTACCAATTCGGCCGAAGATTTCGAAAAAACTGGCTGATTGCGCGAAGTAGAGTGCCGTATCGGATACGCCACCCAAGGCATCGGTACTCTGGAAGCAGAATGGGCCACTTTCTACTCCTGCGGCAGGAAATGCCGCGAATAGCGTGGATGCAAACAAGGCCGCCCGCAGTCCGATGGGATCCAAACTTTTCACCTCCCGTTCTTATGTAGTTCGCCATCGAGTTCAACGCCCGTCTTGTCGTCCTTACACGTTCCATCCATGATCGAGAAATTTTCTTTAAAGTCACCTTCGCAATCGCCGGAAATTGTTCGATTGTCATGGTAGTATATCCCTTCGTAGTCATTAGTATACCTTGAACCGAATACCTCAATCGTACCAGAGCTCCCAAAGCTAGGGTTGCGTGTTTCAAAATGGAATTGTCGTTCACCCAGTTTAGAAATAACGGATGTAGTACCCTTGCGGTCGGACCAAGTACCGCTGATGTCAGTTGTTGGGTCACCGGGGCCGTCCATTTGATTCCAGACAACAAGAAAGCCCCCTGCAGCAGTTATGACCGCCGCAGTGCCTGTTAGTACGCCCGGCAAGGTATGCCACCAGTTTGTCGGTTTTCCCTCAGCGCTCATGACGACCATCAACGATCAGGGGAGGCTATCGAACGTCCCGTTGTGGGGGAACTCGCATCGAAGTGATTCTCTTACCACATCCCCTGAGAAAATTCGCGCGATTCGGGAGGGGAGTGGCCAAAAATCGCCACCCATTCCACGTTCAAACTTATAGCGTCTCGCAAAGCGAGGCGCGGCCAGACTTGTTGGCCGCCCGAATCGGACGAGCGGTTGGAGGGCTTCGCATCAAACGGAGAGCATCGGACTCCAGCCGAGCCGAAGTCCGCTTTGGGCCGCAAGCGGACACGGGGCGATTCCATTATAACCACGCTCCCAGTCGTCGGCCGGCGCCGCCGTGGGCTCGTGTTCGCGAATGACGCCCGGCTGGCAGTCAAGCGCTGCGCAGAGCGCGTCGAGGGCGAAAAGCGGGTGCGGCGTTGTTAGCGCGGCCGGCTAGCTCAGCTGCCGCGACGGCGTCTTGCGCGGCGACCGCCACGGCGACCGGGTCGCGGACTTCGAGATCGCGCTGGGCGGGCGGCCGGAGGTTTCGGCGCAGGATCTGCTGCTGTGAAGGGCGTTCTGGGCCCCCGCGCCTAGCGCGGGGGCTCGGGGATCGGCGGCTTGGATCAGGCGGGCTCGGGCGCCCGTCGGCCGGCGATGAACTGGTCGAACTCGGCCTGGTCCTTGGCGGCGCGCAGCTGCTCGAGGAAGGCGGTGAAGGCTTCGCGCTCCTCCTCCAGCCGTTTCAGCGTCTCGGCGCGGTAGGCGTCGAAGGCGGTGTTGCCGGTGGGCGCGGGGGCGCTGCGGTGGTCGTGGCGATGGGCGCGGCGGCCCCAGCCGTTGCAGGACATGCGGTTGCTCCAGATGATGTAGAACAGGAGGGCGAGGCCCACGGGCCAGAACAAGATGAAACCGAGGACCATCGCGACGAGCCAGGCTGGGCGGCCGCGGGCGTCGAGCCAGTCGCGGGTTCGCTCGAACCCGGTGCGGATCGGCCGCGTCCAGCCTCCCTCGGCGGTCGGCCAGTCGGTGGCGGTGTGCATCAGGCGCTCCTTTCTATGTTAATGTAATTAACATTAACACAGATGGCGGATGATCGGGCGGCGGTCAAGTGGGATCGGTGGAAATTTTGCGCGGGCTCAGGGCAGCAGCGCGTAGCCCGTGGTGTGGCACTGCCCGAGGCCGCATTGCACGACGACGGAGACGAGATTGATCACGCAGAGCCCGAGCACGTAGAGCCCGAGCGCCGCGGCGGCGCGGCGCACCAGGGGGAAGTCCGCTGGGCGGACGCCCTGCATGTGCGCGTCGCCGCCGAGGATCGCGAGCTTGGCCGCGTTGGCCGCCAGCAGCGCCAGGGCGATCAGGACCGACCAGACTGGCATGTGCAGCCCGAAGACCGCGCGGCCGACGTAGGCGTGGCCGGGCCGGGGGTAGATGTCGAGCAGGGTCTGCCGGGTCGACACGATCAGCAGGAACAGCGCGAAGCCGAGGCAGAGCCCGGTGAAGCGCGCCGAGTACGGCCCGCGCAGGTTCGCGAGCAGTCCAAACGCCGCGCCGAACAGCGCGAGCCGCTCCAGCAGGCACAGCGGACAGGGCAGTTCGCCGCCGACATACTGGATCGCCATCGCCGCCGTGAGGATGGCCGCGACCGCGGCGAGCGCCGCCAGCCCGAAGGCGTAGGTGGCGCCGGCAAGGCCGTGACGCATGCCTCACGCCTCCGCGGTCGCCGGCGCGTCGAGGCGCGTCTGGATCCAGGGCATGCGGAACCCGGTCTCGGGGCTCCAGATCTCCCAGAGAAAGAGGCCGGCCCCGAGTGCGAGGCTCGTGACCACCGCCGCCACCGCGAGCGTCCGGCGTTCGAGCCAGAGCGCCGCGAGCGCCAGCGTCATTGCGGCGAAGACGGCGACCATCATCGTCAAACCCCTCCCCTTGGGCCAGACCGAGTGTATCAGCGTGACCGGCTCCGGCAAGTCCGGCCGGTCCGGCCGCCGGTCAGAGCGCGGCGACGGGAGCCCCGGCGACGGCGCGGCCGCGGGCGGCGCGTCGGGCCTGTGCGGCCCGGCTCACTGAGGGAGGATACCGAGGCCGCGCAGGTAGACCCCGGTCCCGGTCTCGAGCATCTCCTCGGCCGAGTAGGGCGCCCGCCCCCCGGGCGCGCCGCGGGCGAACAGCTCGACGACGCCGTGGCTGAGCGCCCAGACGTGGTTCGCCACCATGGTCGCCGGCGGGCGGCGGCCGGGAGGGAGATGGGCGGTCAGCCGCTCGGCGGCGCGCACCAGCACCGACATCGCCCGGTCCGACGCATGCGCGAGCTCCGGATCGCCCGCGATCGCCACGCCGCTCTCGAACATGGCGATGTAATGGCCGGGATGCGCCCGGGCGAAGTCGAGATAGGCCCGCCCCGCCGCCGCGAAGGCCGACAGCGCGGAGGGTTTTCCGTCGTCGAAGGCGAGTTCCAGCCGCGCGGCGAAAATGTCGAAGCCCTGGCGCGCGACTTCGCCGATCAGCTCCTCGCGGCCGCGAAAGTGCCGGTAGGGCGCGGCTGGGCTGACGCCCGCCAGCCGCGCCGCCTCGGCCATGGTGAAGCCGAACGGGCCCTTCTCCTCGATCAGCCGCAGCGCCGCCTCGACCAGCGCCTCGCGCAGGTTGCCGTGGTGGTAGCTCTTGCGCTCGGGCTGGCTGGGCTCCATCCGGCGACAGGTAACGGCGCCGCCCCGGCGCGGCAAGGGCGGCGGCCGCGCGGCGCGGCGCGCTGCGGCGCTAAGCAATTGTCCCTTCCCCGCTTGCGGGACCGCGTCCCGGGATTAAGGCTATGCATGTGTGGGTTGAGCGTAAGGGGTGGCCTATGTCCTGGGCGCGCGTATCATTGACGGACCTCGACCGCCGCGACCGCGGCAGGGTCGCCTGGGCGGATATCGCGAAGGCGATCAGCATCATTCTCCTGGTGCTGTGGACAACGGTCGGCGACGCGATCTACGCCAACGAACTGCTGATCCTCGTGCGGATGCCGCTGTTCTTCTTCGTCTCGGGTCTCTTCGCCTATCGCGCGGTCGTCGAGACCGACCTCGCCGGCTTCCTGCGCGACCGGGTCGGCAACCTGGTTTATCTCTTCGCACTCTGGACCTGGCTCTTGTTCCTGACCACGCGGGCGGTCTGGCACCTCCTGTTCGCCACGACCATCGAGCCGATACGCCAGCTCGAGATCTTCTGGGATCCGCCGCTGACCATCTGGTTTCTATACGCCCTCGCCATGGCCTTCGGGATCGCCCGGCTGGCGCGCGGCCTGCCGGCGGCGCTGGTGCTCGGGCTGGCGCTCGCCGCGTATTCGGTCGCGGTCTTCGTCGGCGACTGGCGAGACATGGGCTTTGCCGAGCGGCTGGTGCGGCTTTTCCCCTTCTTCTGGCTCGGGCTTATCGTCCGACCGATGGTGGCGCGGATGGTCGAAGCCGGCTGGCCGCTCTGGCCGGTCGCGGGCGCAGCGTTCTTCGGGCTGGCACATCTCGTTTTCGATGCGCCGCCGGGCGCCGTGGGGCCGCTCACCTTCGTGATCACCCTCGTCGGCATCGTCTGGCTGCTGCTGCTGGGGCACCGGCTCGCCGACTTCCGCTGGAGCCGGCCGTTGGCGATCGTCGGCGCCTCGACGCTCTATATCTACGTGACCCAGCGGATCGTGCTCTTCTATCTCGACAAGGGCTTCGAGCAGGTCGGTCTGACCTCCCCGGCCTGGGGTCTGGCGCAGGCTGCGGTCATCGTCGCGACCGGGACGCTGGTCGGCCGCTGGGCGGTTCGGACCCCGGCCACCGCCTGGCTGTTTCAGGCCCCCTGGATCGGCGCGCTTCCCCTGCGCGGAACGCCCGCGCGCGCCTGACGCGCGCCGCTGCGCATCGGCTGCGCAACGGCGCTTGCGTTGCAGCGGACTTGGCCGCAGGCTGTCGGACGCAGCGGACGGTGGCCTGCGATGGCGGACATTCTCGAACGCGTCGAGCACGCCTCGGACTGGGGGCGCTGGACCCTCGTCCGCGCGGCCCCGGCCTCGGCGCTGCGCGGCGACGTGCTCGGCTATCAGGGCTAACGCGAGGCTTCGGGCCGGTCGGTGACGCGGCGCGGTCGCCCGCGGCGGCGGTCCCGGTGATCCTGATCTTCGGGGCGGGCTTCCGCATGGCCTCCGGCGACGGGGCGACGCCCTGGCGCGGGCTGCCACGGAGCTTCGTCGCTGGACTGCACGAGCGCAGCGTGCTCGTCGCCTCGGACGGGGATGTGCGCTGCCTGCAGATCGACCTCGCGCCCCCGGGCGCGCGGCGGCTCTTCGGCGTCGATCAGGACGCGCTGTGCAACCGGGTCGTCGACCTCGCCGACCTGATCGGGACCGAGGCCGAGCGCCTCGCGGACCGTCTCGCCGGCGCCGCCGACTGGCCCGCCCAGTTCGGGCTCGTCGAGGCTTGGCTTGCGGTGCGCCTCGCGGCCGCCCCGACGCTGCCGCCGGAAATCGGCGCGGCCTAGGCCGCGCTGGTCCGCTCGGGCGGGGCGGCGCCGGCCGGCGCATTGGCCGCCATGGTCGGGCTGTCGCGCCAGGCCCTCGCCCTCGGCTTCGCGCGCGAGATCGGGCTGACCCCGAAACGCGCCGCCCGCGTGCTGCGGCTCGAACGGAGGCTCGCGCTGCTCGGCGACCTGACGCTGCCGCTCGCGGAGGTGGCGCTCGCCGGCGGCTTCTGCGACCAGCCGCATCTCAACCGCGACCTGCGGAGGTTCTGCGGCCAGACCCCGCGCGACCTGCGCGCGCGGCTGCTCGCCGACGGCGCCGGTCTGACGGCCGACGCGGCCTGACCCCCCGGACATTCGTCCAAGACGACCCGCGCGCGCACACCGTAGGTTCGCGCGCATGACCCGATCTGGAGGAGACCTGCGATAAGAACGAGACCACGAGCGGCGTGACCGCGAGCCTGTTTCCCGCTCTCGGCTACCGCGACGCGCGGGCGGCGGCGGACTGGCTGGCGCACGCCTTCGGCTTTGCGCCCCATGCGCTCTACGACGGCCCCGATGGCGGCGTCGCGCATGCCGAGATGCGCTTCGGCAACGGCATGGTGATGTTCGGGTCGCGCGGCGCGCCCGACCCGGTCAACCCCTGGACCAGCGGCGAGGGGGTCTACGCGGTGGTCGAGGACGTCGACGCACACTACGCCCGCGCCGTCGCCGCCGGCGCGGAGATCCTGCGTCCGCTCGCCGACACGTCCTACGGTGCGCGTGAATACACCGCCCGCGACCCCGAGGGACATCTCTGGAGCTTCGGGACCTACCGGCCCTGACGCGACCGCGCCGCCCCGCCGCGCGGCGGCCTGACCGGCGGACTTCAGTCGGTCGCGAAGCAGTAGAAGAGCCCTTCTCCGCCGGTGCCGCGCAGCGCCTCCAGGCCGCAACCTCCGCGCGACGGATGCGAGGAGTTCCACGATCGCGCCTCGGCGCTGTCGTTCAGGCCCTGCCGGTCGTGGTGCCCCACCATGCCGGCTGTGTCGGGACCGCCGCTGATCCAGTCCTCGCAGGTCTCGCCCGCCGCGGTCCCGTCCGGCAGCGAGCCGGTGAGGATGTCATGGCGGTTCGGCTCGTCGCCGCGGCCGTTGACCAGCGCGCCGTTCTCGTCGAGCGCCGTCGCCTTGGAGATGGCGTCGCCCTCGCCGTGCAGGCTCGCCACGTCGTCGGCGATCGTGACGCCGGCGGCGTTGACCCAGGGGCCCGACCCGATCCGGTCGCGCGCATCGACCGCGGAGGTGGAAAGGTAGGCCGCCCATGCCCGCCCGGCGACGCCCGCCGCCTCGGCCAGCGCGGCGCAGTGCGCGTCGGCGCCCTTGAGCCCGCCGAGGTCGCCCCCGCCGCCGGGATTGGCGCTGGTGACAAAGAAGCTCATCGGGGCGTCTTGCGCCACTGCGGCGGTCGTCATGACCGTGAGCAGGACGGCGGACAGGCGGATCGCTGGTCTCATGGCGGGTCTCCTCCATAGCGGTTCCTCCGACCGCGCCTCTCAAACGTAGGGCCGCCGGACGGCGCGCTGGATCACGAACCCGTGTCGAGGCGCGTCTAGAGCAAGAGCGGATCATACCGAAGCCTCGGAGAAGACCTTTCCCGCCGGAGCTACAGTGTCCGAACCTTGCCAAACGATGAACGCGTCTGCTTTTATGCATCAAAAACAGATACTTGTGTCTTTGTCCGTGCGCGGACAGACCGCGCCTCGCCCGCCTCCTTCGGCGGGCGTTGCAATGGGCGG
>JANOEW010000442.1:0-1795 GCA_031413475.1 Amaricoccus sp. | reverse complement strand
GAAGGACAAGTATGGCTGCAAACTCACGGCGATGCGCGAGGCACGGCATCCCATGAATGAGTCGGGCGTCCAGCAGGCGATGAGGGCGGCGGTGAAAATCTTCGCTCCCTTTGCTGCCGCCAGCCTCGCCATCGCCGCCCTCGCCGTCATCGCCGCACCCACCACCAGCGTCGAACGCTTCACCCCGTCGGGCAGCGTCGCCGGCCCCGAACAGATCGCCATCCGCTTCACCCGGCCGATGGTGGCGCTCGGCGATCCGCGTCTCCCGGCGCCCGTCACCGGCAATTGCAGCAAGGGCGCGTCCGGCCGCTGGGTCGACCCCCAGAGCTATGCGCTCGACCTCGCCGCGCCGCTGCCCGGCGGCTTGCGCTGCGTCTATGATCTCGTCCCGGGCCTAACCGATGCCGCCGGCGCCCCGGTCACCGGCCCCCGCCGTTTCACCTTCGCCACCCCCGGACCCAGCGTGCGCGCCGCCGTCCCCGGTTATGGCGCGATCGAGGAGGACCAGGTCTTCCTGCTCGCGCTCGAAGCTGCCCCCACCCCCGCCTCGGTCGCCGCCCATGCCGCCTGCCTGATCGACGGGGTGGGCGAAGCCGTCCCGCTCGATATCCTGCCCCAGGCCACCCGCGACAAGATCCTCACCGGCGGCGCCGGCGACTATCGGATCCGCAGTTTCCTCGAATCGGCCGGCTGGCGAAAGCCCGACTATGGCGACGACGCGCCGAAACCCCGCGCCGCGATCATCGCCGCCAAATGCCGCCGCACCCTGCCCGCCGGCGGCAAGCTGACCCTCAACTGGGGCGGGTCGGTCGCCACCGCCAATGGCATCACCGCGGGCGAACCGTGGCGCCAGACCCTTTCCATCCGCCCGGCCTTCACCGCCCGCTTCGAATGCGCCCGCGTCAACACCGCTGCCGCCTGTTCGCCCTTGGAAGCGATGCGTGTCGCCTTCGCCGGCCAGGTGCCGCTGGCGCAGGCCGGCGCCATCCGCCTTATCGGCCCCGACGGCAAGGGGCTCGCTCCGACCCTGCCGAAACAGCGCACCGCGACCCTCGACACCGTCACCTTCACCGGCCCGTTCACCGAAAACGCCCGCTACAGCGTCGTTCTGCCTGCCGCGCTCGCCGACGACGCCGGCCGCCCCCTCGCCAACGCCGGGCGTTTCCCCCTCGCCGTCGCCACCGGCGATTTCCCGCCGCTCGCCAAATTCGCCGGCAGCTTCGGCATCCTCGAAGCCAATGAAGGCGGCGGCGTCCCCGTTACCCTGCGCGGCGTCGAATCGCCGGTCGCCGCCCGCAGCGCAACGCTCCCCGGCCGCGCCCTGCCGGTCGCCCGCGACGCCGATGTCGCCGCCTGGCTGCGCCGCCTCGACAAGGCCGAGGAACGTACCGGCATCGACGAACCCGTCGCCGGCAGCGACAAGACCCGCCGCATCGAAACCACCCGCAAATCCCCGCTGATCCCGCCCGCCACCCCGGCCCGCGCCTTCACCATCCCCCGCGACAAGGATCGCCGCGCCTTCGAAGTCGTCGGCATACCCCTGAAGCAAAAGGGCTTCCATGTCGTCGAACTCGCCTCCCCGGCGCTCGGTGCCGCGCTGCTCGGCCCCGGCCAGACGCGCTATGTCGCCACCGGCGCGCTTGTCACCGACATGGCCGTGCATTTCCAATGGGGGAAGGGCGCCAGCCTCGCCTGGGTCACCAATCTCGCCGACGCCAAACACGTCTCTGGCGCGACCATCGCCGTCACCGACAGTTGCGACGGCAAGCTGCTCTGGCAGGGCCGCACCGACGCG
>JANOEW010000441.1:0-8352 GCA_031413475.1 Amaricoccus sp. | reverse complement strand
AACGGCTGGTTGATCTCGGTCTGCGACGCGGACGACAGCTCGATCTTCGCCTTCTCCGCGGCCTCCTTCAGCCGCTGCAACGCCATCTTGTCCTTGGTCAGGTCGACGCCGTTCTCCTTCTTGAACTCGCCGGCGAGGTATTCGACGATCCGCATGTCGAAGTCCTCGCCGCCGAGGAAGGTGTCGCCGTTGGTCGACTTCACCTCGAACAGCCCGTCGTCGATCTCGAGGATCGAAATGTCGAAAGTGCCGCCGCCGAGGTCATAGACCGCGATCGTCTTCGTCCCGGTCTTCTCCAGCCCGTAGGCGAGCGCCGCCGCGGTCGGCTCATTGATGATCCGGAGCACCTCGAGCCCGGCGATCCTGCCGGCGTCCTTTGTCGCCTGGCGCTGGGCGTCGTTGAAATACGCGGGCACGGTGATCACGGCCTGCGTCACCTTTTCGCCGAGGTAGCTCTCGGCGGTCTCCTTCATCTTCTGCAGGATGAACGCGGAAATCTGGCTCGGAGAATACTTCTCGCCCTTCACCTCGACCCAGGCGTCGCCGTTCGGGCCGGGGATGATCTTGTAGGAGACCATGCCCTTGTCCTTGGCGGTGACCGGATCGTCATAGCGCCGGCCGATCAGCCGCTTGACCGCGAAGATGGTGTTCTCGGGATTGGTGATGGCCTGGCGTTTGGCGGACTGGCCGACCAGGCGCTCCTCGTCGGTGAAGGCGACGATCGAGGGCGTAGTACGCGCGCCTTCGGAGTTCTCGATGACCCGGGCCTGGCTGCCGTCCATGATGGCGACGCAGGAGTTGGTGGTTCCGAGGTCGATCCCGATGACTTTGGGCATGAAACGATCCTTTCGTACGGCGATTCAGCAAGGCGGGTCCTGGACGGCACCCGTCCCGCATCCCGGTCCAGACCCTCACGCGATCGTGCAGGCCCGAAACTCCGGGCGTATATAGGTCCCGCACAAATCCGCCGCAAGTTGTCGCCAGCGGCGATTTTCGGCGTGGAGGGGCGCATGATCGCGGCGAACGGCTTCGAGATTCACAAGGCAAAGCTCGGCTCGGAGGCGCAGGCCGCGTTGGTCAAGGCGCTGCGCGCTGTCGCGGCCTCGGCGCCGTTCGTCGCGCCGGTCACGCCGCGCGGACAGCCGATGAGCGTGCGCATGACCGCGGCCGGCCGGGTCGGTTGGCTCGCCGACCGCGCGGGCTACCGCTACGCGTCGCGGCATCCGTCCGGCGAGGCCTGGCCGCCGATCCCCGATATCGTGCTCGCGCTCTGGCGTGCGCTCTGCGCCGCCGACCGCGACCCGGACTGCTGCCTGGTCAATTACTATGGGGCCGGCGCGCGCATGGGCCTGCACCGCGACGCCGACGAGGGCGACTTCCGCTGGCCGGTGCTGTCGATCAGCCTCGGCGACGCCGCGCGCTTTCGCATGGGCGGGCTGGCGCGTTCGGACCCCACCAGCTCGATCCTGCTCGAGAGCGGCGACGTGGTGGTGATGGGCGGCCCGGCGCGCCTCGCCTACCACGGCGTCGACGGCATCCGCTTCGGCTCGTCGCGGCTGCTGACGCAGGGCGGGCGGATCAACCTCACCTGCCGGGTGGTCGCTTGATCCTGCCTGGCGCCGGTCAGCGCTGTCAGTGCCACCGCCGCGATCGAAGGGATCGACGCGGGCCGCACTGCACAGGGCCTCGACCTCGTCGCACCGCCCGGCGAGCCGAGCTATTGGAGCATCCCAGCCTCGGCGAACAGCGCGCGCAAATCCGCCTCTGGCCGCGCCCCAACATGGCCGATCACCTCGCCCGCCGCGACGCAACCCATGCGGGCGCAGGTCAGCCAGTCGCGCCCGCTCGTCAGGCCGTGGAAAAACCCCGCGGCGAACAGGTCGCCCGCGCCGGTGACGTCGACGACCCGCGTCGCGACCGACGCCGCGTGAACGCGCGCCCCGTCCGCCAGCACCAGCGCGCCCGCGGCGCCGAGGGTGCAGACGGTGATCGCCACGTCCGCTGCCGCCCGGCCGAGCGCCGTCTCCAGATCGTCGGTCAGGTAGAGTGACCGCAATTCGTGCTCGTTCGCCACGACCAGGTCCATGTCCGCTCGGATCAGCGCCAGGAACGCCTCGCGATGCCGTTCGACGCAGAACGGGTCGCTCAGCGTGATCCCGGCCTGACCGCCCGCCGCCTTGGCCGCCCGCGCGGCGCGGGCGAAGGCGGCCTGGCTCTCGGGTCGATCGAAAAGGTAGCCTTCGAGCAGCAGCCATTCGGTCGCCGCCATCAGCCCCTCGTCGATGTCGGACGGCCCCAGCGTCTCGGCGACGCCGAGGTAGGTGTTCATCGAGCGCTCGCCGTCGGGCGTGAACAGGATGAAGCTGCGGCCCGTCGCCAGCGGATGGTCGGACGGCGCCGTCGGCGTATCGAACGCCGCGCCGAATGCGCGCAGGTCATGGGCGAAGATCTCGCCGAACTGGTCGGCGCGCACCTTGCCGACGAAGCCGGTGCGCGTCCCGAGGTCGCTGAGACCGCCAATGGTGTTGGCGACCGATCCGCCGGAGATCGCCGGCGCTGGCCCCATCGCGGCGTAGAGCTCGGCGGCTCGTGGCAGGTCGATCAGTTGCATGATGCCCTTCGTGACGCCGTTCGCGTCGAGGAACGCGTCGTCGACCGGGCAGATCACGTCGACCAGCGCGTTACCGATGCCGATCACTTGGTAGGGCTTGTTCAAAGGGTCTTCTCCTCGTAGCCGCAAAGGTCGGTGATCAGGCAGGTCCCGCAGTCCGGGTGGCGCGCCTTGCAGACGTAGCGCCCGTGCAGGATCAGCCAGTGGTGCGCGTGGGTCTGATACGGCGCCGGCACCCGGTCTTCCAGCCCGCGCTCCACCGCCAGCACGTCGCGGCCCGGCGCGACGCCGGTTCGGTTCGCCACCCGGAACACATGCGTGTCCACCGCCTGGGCCGGCAGACCAAACCACATGTTCAGAACCACGTTGGCGGTCTTGCGCCCGACGCCGGGCAGGCTCTGCAGCGCGGCGCGCGACGACGGCACCTCGCCGTCGAACGCTTCGACCAGAAGCCGCGACAGCGCCATCACGTGCTTGGCCTTGTTGCGATAGAGCCCGATGCTGCGGATATGCTCGACCAGCCCCGCCTCGCCGAGCGCAAGCATCCGCTCCGGCGTGTCCGCGACGCGAAACAGCGCCTCGGTCGCCCGGTTCACGCCCTTGTCGGTCGCCTGCGCCGACAGCGTTACGGCGACCAGCAGCGTGAAGGCGTTGCAATGCGCGAGCTCGCCCTTCGGCGTGGGCTCGACGGCCTCGAAGCGGCGAAACATCTCAAGGATCGTTCGAAAGTCGAGCGGCGCGGCCATGGGCCTGCTAAACACGCCCGTCCCGGGGCGCGCAAGCCCGCTTCAACGCCCGGCCGTGCGTCCCGCAAAGGGCCGAGTTCGGCGCGACCTAGACCCGGTTTCCATTGGCGGTAGCTTGGGCTATCTTCGTTCGCCATCACCTTGCTAGGAAAAGGAAGACCATGAGGATCACCACGCTTTCGGTCATCACCGCCGCCGCAGTTCTCGGCGCCGCCGCCTGCACCAACCCGGACGGCACAACCAACAACCAGGCGACCGGCGCGCTGCTCGGCGCCGGCGCGGGCGGCGTGCTCGGTCAGGCGATCGGTGGCGACAGCCGCGGCACGCTGATCGGCGCCGGCGTCGGGGCCACGACCGGCGCCCTGGTCGGGCGCTCGAAGGATCGCAAGCAAGCGGGGCTGTAGCCGCGCCGCAAGGGGCGGCTCTATCGGCGCCGGTCAGTCGACGCGCAGACGGCCGGCGCCTGACCGGCGGCCACCCGGAGCGCAGCGGGTCACGCCGCGCAGTTGCGGCACTTCGGCGTCTGCGGCAACACGTTCAGCCGCTCTTCCGAGATCGGATCGCCGCAGGATACGCAGATACCGAATTCGCCCCGATCGATCCGCGCCAGCGCCGCCTCGATCATCCGAATTTCCTGAAGACCCGCCGTACCTAGATCCTCAAGCACCTCGTCGGACTCGCGCTCGATCGCGGCTTCTGCGAACATCGCGCTGTGCGGCTGGTCGAGTTCGGCGTCGATCTTGACCAGCCGGGCGTTGAGCTGGCGAAGCCGGGTCTGGAGTTGCTGCCTGCGGGTCTCGAGCGGGATCATCCTGCGCCTCCGATGCGGCACTGTGCGCCACATTGGCCCGCCTGTGCAAGTCCGCTGCAACTCCGTCGTCGGTCCGCCTTCGGACCTTTACCCCCGTCCGCGCCCGCGCCGGCGACGGTCAGTGCAGGCGCTCGCCGACCTCGACGATCGCCTTGTCGATCAGCGCTTCCGCGTCGGCGTCCCGCATGTCGCGGCGGATCACGTCGGCGGCGGCGGCCACGGCGATCGTGACGGCACGGTCCTTGATCTGACGGATCGCCGCCTTCTCGGCGGCGTCGATCTGGTCGGTCGCGGTCTGCAAGCGCCGCGCGACCGAGCGGCGCAGATCCTCTTTGGCGGCCTCGGCGGCCGCCTCGGCGTCGATGCGGGCCGCGGCCACGATCTCCTCCGCCTGGCCCTTGACCTCCTTCTGCCGGCGCTCGAAGCTCGCCAGCAGCCCCTGCGCCTCCTCGCGCAGCGCCCGAGCTTCCTCGAGGTCGCTCCTGATCCGAACCGCGCGCGCGTCGAGCCGGCCGAGGATCATGGCCGGAACCTTGTAGTAGAGCAGCACGCCGACGAAGATCAGAAAGCCGATGCCGACGACGATGTCGGTGTCGTTGAGAAAACCCATGACCTCAGCCCCCCATCCGGGCGTTGACCGCCGCCGCGACCGCCTCTGCCTTCGCCGCCCGCGGCCCGAGCGCCGCGACGATAGCCGCGGCTGTGGTTCGGGCGACCTCAGCGACGCTGTCGACCGCGCTCGCCTCGATCTCGCGGATGCGCGCGGCGGACTCGGCCGATTTCGCCGCGATCTCGGCGTCGGCCCTGGCCATCAGCTTCGCGACTTCGCGGCCCATCTGCGCCTTCGCTTCGGCGGCGATCTTCTGCGATTCGTCGCGCGCCTTCGCCAGCGCGGCGCCGTAGGCCGCCTCGGCTTCCTGCGCGCGGCGCTTGAAGATCGCGGCCTGTTCAAGATCGTTCGAGATCGCGTCGTTGCGCTCGGCGAGGATGGCGCCGATCCGCGGCAGCGCCACCCGCGTCAGGATCAGGTAGATCGCCAGCAGCGCGACGACCAGCCAGAAGATCAGGTTCGGAAACAGCGTGACGTCGAGCTGCGGCATGGCGGTCTCGGCGACCTCCAGCACTTCGCCGCCCAACGTCTCGCCGCCTGATGCGGTCTCCGCGGCGTGATCGAGCGCCTGCGCGGCCACGTCCGCCGCCGGTTCCGCGCCTTCGACCTCGTTTGCCATGTCCCTGTCCTCCCCTGGAGCGACCTGGCCCCTAGACCGCGAACATCAGCAGCAGCGCGACCAGGAACGAGAAGATGCCCAGCGCCTCGGCGAAGGCGATGCCGATGAACAGCGTCGCAGTCTGCTCGCCGGCCGCCGCCGGATTGCGCAGCGCGCCCGCGAGGAAGTTGCCAGCCACATGACCGACGCCGATGCCGGCGCCGCCCATGCCGATGCAGGCGAGGCCCGCGCCGATGAACTGGCCCATTTCCGCGATATTGCCTTCCATGATCGTGCTCCTTGATGGAATGACGGAAGAAGTTGCGCCGGCGGCCGTCAGTGGCCGGGATGCAGCGCGTCGTTGAGATAGACGACCGTGAGGATCGTGAAGACGTAGGCCTGGATCACCGCGACCAGCAGCTCGAGCCCGTAGACGGCGGTGATCGCCACGATCGGGATGATCGCGCCGATGCCGAGCGCGCCCGCGAAGCCCGCGAACACCTTCAGCACCGCGTGCCCCGCCATCAGGTTTCCCATGAGACGCAGCGAATGGCTGAGCGGTCGGACGAAGTAGGAAATCATCTCGATCACCGCCAGCACGAGGCGCAACGCCAGCGTCGGGGCGCTGGAGACCCAGAACAGCTTGAAGAACCCGACCCCGTGCTTGACGAAGCCGATCGCCGTCACCGTGACGAACACCGCAAGCGCCAACACGGCCGTGACCGCGATGTGCGACGTGGTCGAAAAGCTCGTCGGGATCAACGCGAGCAGGTTCGCGAACAGGATGAACAGGAAGATCGTGAAGATGTACGGGAAATACTTCATCCCCTCCTTGCCGGCGATGTCCTCGACCATCTTGCGCACGAAGCCGTAGGTGACTTCGGCTGCCGACTGCGCCCGCGACGGCACCAGCGCCCGCCCGCGTGCGCCCACCACCATCAGCAGGCTGACCGCGACTACGGTCAGCGCCAGCCACAGCGTGGCGTTCGTCGGCGTATACCAGTTGACTTCGGTCCCGCCGAACAGCGGCTCGACCATGAACTGGTCCATCGGGTGGATGTTGAAGCCGCCGCCGCCGTGTTCGCCGGTCTCGCCCGCCATCGGTCCCTCACTCATGATCCGGCCGCGCCGGGCCGGTTTCCGCCTGCGAGGCTCGCAGCAGCGCGCCCTCGCCTTTACCCTTCCGCACCTCCGCCGCCGTCCGCATCATCACGCGGATCCCGGCGGCGAACCCCAGCAGCACGAACAGCACCAGGAACACGGGCCGCGTTCCGAAGAGCCAGTCCAGCCCCCAGCCGACGCCCAGCCCCAGCAGCATCCCCGCCACCAGCTCAGTCACCATGCGCCAGGCGAGCGAGCCTTGGGTATACTTGGCGCCGACCCGGGACACCGGCTCGGCGCGAGAGGCCTTGGCGGCGCTGATCCGGTCCTCGAGGCGCTTCAGGCGCTCGGAAAACGGGTCCTCGGACATGGCCCCGCGTCTCCCCTCGGACCGGGCGCAGCGTCGCCACGGGCTTGATGTGATCAAAGGTGGTAAAGGATCGCGCCGCCTGGTGTCAAGGCCGGGCTGACGGCAGTCAAGATGTTGAAAAATAACAAGTCTCCGTGACATCCCGACAGAGCGCGCTCCTTCGCCACCCGACCGGGCGCGCGTCGGAGCCGGCGTCGGAATCTTCAACCGAATGGTTGACATTGATCCGTGCCGACCGAAACTATACCCATGACCGGACCAGCGCCCGATCTGGACCAGGTTTTCGCCGCGCTGGCGGACGCGACCCGGCGCGCGATCCTGACCGACCTGCTCGCAGGCGACCGCACCGTCGGCGAGATCGCCGCGCCGCACGCCATGTCGCTCGCGGCGGTCTCCAAGCACCTGCACATCCTCACCCGCGCCGGCCTCGTCGTCCAGACCCGCGCCGGCCGCACCACCGCCTGCCGCCTCCAGCCCGACGCCCTGCGCGCCGCCGGCCTCTGGATGCAGGGAGTCGGCGGCTTCGACGCCGAGGACTACGATGCGCTCGAGGCGTTGATCGAGGCGGCGCTATCCCACCAGCTCGATGATGCGCTCGGCCCCGGTGAGATCGACTGACACCAGTTGGCTGACCCCCGGTTCGGCCATGGTCACGCCGTAGAGGCGGTCCATGCGCGCCATCGTCACCGCGTGGTGGGTGATGATCAGGAACCGCGTGTCGGTGCGCTCGGTCATCTCGTCGAGCAGGTCGCAGAACCGGCCGACGTTGGCGTCGTCGAGCGGCGCGTCGACCTCGTCGAGCACGCAGATCGGCGAAGGATTGGCCAGAAACACCGCGAAGATCAGGCTCAGCGCCGTCAGCGTCTGCTCGCCGCCCGACAAGAGCGACAGCGTCGACAGCTTCTTGCCCGGCGGCTGGCACATGATCTCGAGCCCGGCCTCCAGCGGGTCGTCGCTCTCGACCAGAACCAGGCTCGCCTCTCCGCCGCCGAACAGGCGCGTGAACAGCGCCCCGAAGTTGCGGTTGACCTCGTGAAAGGCGTCGAGCAGCCGCCCGCGCCCCTCGCGGTTGAGGTTGGCGATGCCCTGGCGCAGCGTCTTGATCGCTTCCTCGAGGTCGGTCCGTTCCGCCGCCAGCGTCTCGAACTCGGCCCGGATCGTGCGGGCGTCCTCGTCGGCGCGCAGGTTGACCGCGCCGAGCGAGTCTCGGTTCCGGCGCAGCCGCAGCGCTTCGGCCTCGAGGTCCGCCGCCGCCGGAATCGCCGCGGGATCGGCGTGCAGCCGCGCCAACAGTGCCGCCGGGTCGATCTCGGCCACGATCTCGGCCTCGGCGCGAACCCGGTCCGCGACCGCGACGCCGCGCGCCTCGGCGGCCTCGGCCAGCGCCTCGGCCCGGGCACGCGCCTCGCGGGCTTCGCCCGCCGCACTTTCGGCTGCCCGCAGAGCCGCGTCCCGCTCGCGCAGCGCGCCCTCGGCCGCCGCCAGCGTGGCGCGGGGGCGGACAC
>JANOEW010000440.1:0-5348 GCA_031413475.1 Amaricoccus sp. | reverse complement strand
GGCCTGCCTGGCGATCACATGGCTGAACCCGCACGTCTACCTCGATACGGTCGTTCTCCTGGGCACGGTGTCGACCCAGTTCCCCGGCGCCGCGACCTCCTTCGCCGCCGGCGCCGTCGCGGGGTCGTTCCTGTTTTTTTTCACCCTCGGCTATGGCGCGGCGTGGCTCAGGCCGGTATTCACCAAGCCGTTGGCCTGGCGGGTGCTGGAGGGGGCCATCGCCGTGGTCATGTGGGCGATCGCGCTGAAGCTCATCACTGGCGCCTGAGGGCGCTCCCAGCGGGTCGCACCAAAGGAAGCCGCGATGTATCTGCCCGAGCATTTCAAGGAGGTCGACGCGGCGGAGATCGGCTCGGTCATGCGGGCGGCGCCGCTGGCCTGCGTCGTGGCGCAGACGGACGCGGGGTTGATCGCCAACCATCTTCCGCTGCTGACCGTCGCCGACGGCGCGATCGTCGGACATGTGGCGCTGGCGAACGACATGCACCGGTTGGTGTCCGAGGGACAGGAGGTGCTCGTCATCTTCCGCGGCGAGGACGGCTACGTCTCCCCGAACTTCTACCCGAGCAAGGCCGAGCATCACCGGCACGTTCCGACCTGGAACTACCAGGTCGTCCATGTCTACGGGGCCATCGGCTTCCAGCACGACGAGCGCGCCAAGCGGGCCGCGGTCGGCCTGCTGACGCGGCAGCACGAGCAGCGGGTGAATGGCGACAGGGCCTGGCGCATGGCCGACGCGCCCGTCGACTACATGACGCAGATGCTCGCGGCCATCGTGGCCTTCCGCATCGACGTCAGGAGGATACTCGCGAAATCGAAGCTGAGCCAGAACCGCGAGGTGCGGGACTTCGACGGCGCGGTGCAGGGCCTGCGCGCCAGTGGCGGTGGCGCCTTGGCCGATCAAATGGCCAGCCGGGCTGGTGAAGACTGCTGAGGCAACCGTCAAGCCAGGCGGATGCCGGGTAATGGGTCAGTTTGAATTTTAACACGCTCCGCTTGATTCGAAAGGCCGTTGGAGTCATCCTCCCCGTGTTTTAGGAGGATGGATTTGCTAATGGCTAGCGTTGGCGAAAACAAGATTGCGTTCGCGGTTCTCCAGATAGCGGCGACCAATCCGAAGAATGTCGCCACGTTTGCGAGATGCAAGGCGGAAATTCCCGACCTTGTTAGCCTTACTGAGGACGACTTAGCAACGTCGGCGACACGCCCAAATGAGCCAATGTGGCACCAACTGCTCCGAAATATCAAGTCTCACTTCGAGGCAGAAGGCAATTACATAAATAGTGGATATCTTACTCATGAACCGCGAGTTGGTTATTCTATCACGGAAACAGGTCGCAGTTATCTAGAGAAGAGATCGGGTTAGGAATATTGAGATTTGTAGCCCGGCCTGAACCATTTTAGCTCGGTTGGCCCGGTTGCATCCTTATCCCATACGAACCATGCGTATGCCGTGGTCCCCGTTCCCTTCTGGACAGCGCCATCGGGGTAGAAGGTAATTCTCTCGCTGAAGACCCATACTCGCGCTGGTGGCGCTTCCGAAAAGATGGTTCTCTGCCTGCCTGCACCCTCAAGAAACGCCAACCTTAAAAGCAATGCGAACTTGCGTTCCGCCGCTGCCAAACCCGATCGCACGAATCCCTCGGCTGAATTGAACGGGGGATTGGTTACAATGTTCGCGGCGCGGCGCGGGGGCTCTAGGAAATCGACTCCGCTGTCGCCGTATCCCCGGTCGTAGAGATCAGAGCTGATGACCTCGCGGCCTGTCTCCGACAGAACCTTGGACATCGCGCCGTTTCCACAGGCGCTCTCCCATATGTTCCCCGCAAAGGTCTCGTTGTCGATTAGCGCATAAGTCGCCCAGGCCGGGGTTGGATAGAAGTCCGGCCCGTCTAGATCGGCAAAGCGTTTCAGCGTCGGCTTGAACCCGCCGTTAAGGTGATATGAAGCATCCATGGAGAAAAGAGTAGCAGAATCAGATAGTTAGTCAAGACCGGCTAAGTGATTCAAAAGAATCAACATTCCAATTTTGCGGCCTTCCTGTAGGGCCCGCGAACCTTGGGCGCTTCGACTGCCTCCTGCGCCTCGACCAGCGCCACGATATCTTCGACGCCCCAAAGCCGATCGGTGATGCCCGCCGCCATCGCGGGCGAGACGCGGAGCGTCTGATGCTGGCGGGCGAAGTTGTAGTGCATGAAATGCAGCGCGACCGCGTAAGCGTGGCTCTCAACCTTCTTTGAGAAGGCATTCGTGAGGCGGGTAAAGCGTCGCATCTGCATCCGCATCGTGAGGTTCTGGCGCTCGACGTGAGAGGTCGATACATCGGCACGGACCGGATCGCCCGAGATTTTGACCTTGCGTGTCCCGGTGCATTCTGCGGGAGAATATTTGCGTTCGTTGGTCTTCTGGCCGGTCGGCTCGCCGTAGTGCTTCACGAGCATGGCATATGGCACCGCGCCGCCCGGCTTTCAAACGCCGCGTTCACGTGCGCGGATCACGGCATTTCAAACTGACCCACTACCGGACGCCGCCGTTCATCCGCGTCCGAGACGCCCGCTCACGATTCACTAAAGGTGTGTAAACGGCCGAGTTTTTACCTCTTTATGTCAATTAGTTGCTTGAGTTCGCACGCGTGCGACGCAGCTTCGACCGGCGCCGAACTGGACGCCGCCCGTGGGTCGGCGTAAAGCTGACGCAGGCAAAACCGGCGGGCCTTCAGGATGCTCAAGACTCTGTTCGGACTGCGCAGCGGCGGCAAGGCGGCGGGCCCCCCGGCGCGGGCGGCCCGCCTCTGGTCGAACGCCGAGATCGCCCGCCTCGCCCCCGCCGTCACCGGCGACGTGATCAACGTCAGCGCCTGGAAGGACGAAGACAAGGCGGGCCGCCGCTACCGCGACTACTTCGCGAACGCCGCCTCCTACGCCACCTCGAACTACACCGGCTGGCGCGGCGACGAGGGCGACACCGACCACGCCATCGACCTCGCGGCGCCGCTGCCCGAGGCCCTGCGCGGCCGCTTCGATCTCGCCTTCAACCACACCACGCTCGAGCACGTCTTCGAGTTCGCCCAGGCGTTCGAGACCCTCTGCACCCTCAGCCGCGACGCCGTCCTCGTGGTCGTCCCCTTCCTCCAGCACCTGCACGGCCCCGAGGACGGCGACTTCTGGCGCCCGTCCCCCTACACGATGCGCCGCTTCTTCGCCCTCAACGGCATGACCGTGCTCTACGAAAGCGCCGGCCCCAAGGGCGGCCCCGTGCGCTACCTGACCTATTTCGCCTCGCGGCGCCCCGACGCCTGGGCGAACCGGCTGCCCCGGCCGGAGCACGACGCCGTAGCGGTCCTGCGCGAGCCGCAGTAGCCCGCGGATGGCCGCCCCGAATGGCAGCCGCCGCACCCTCCGCCTCGCCGACGCCCGCGACGTCGTCCGCTTCGTCGGCGCGACCCCTGAGCCCGGCCGCACCAGCCTGTTCTCGCTGTTCCGCGACGAGATGTTCTTCGCCCCCGCCTTCTTCGACCACTACCGGTCGCTCGGGGTCGAGCAGTTCCTGATCCTCGACGACGGCTCGACCGACGGCACGCGGCAGTTCCTGCTGGCCCAGCCCGACTGCGTGCTGCTCGCCTCCGACCTCGGCTATGGCCAGGAGATCACCTACCTCGACCCGCGCGGCCATGCGGTCAGGCAGCGCGCCGGCATCTACTTCAAGATGGCGATCCCGCGCGCCTTCCTCGACGGGACCTACGTCACCTACGTCGACGCCGACGAGTTCCTGATCCTGCCCCCCGGCGTCACCGGCATCGCCGAAGTCATCGCCCGCCTCGCCGCCCGCGGCGACGCCTGCTGCGCCGCCTCGATCGTCGAGTTCTTCCCGGAGACCGCCGCCGGCCTGCGCACCGGCCCCGCGCCCGCCTCGCTCGCCGACCTCCTCGGGGCCTACGGTTTCTTCCAGCCCGAGCCGATGGTCGAGATCGACGCCGACGGCTTCCCCCGCGCGCAGGGCCGCTCGAAGTCCGCGCGCCTGTTCGAACGCCACGGCATCCGCATCGCGAAGCGCGGCCTGCGCAAGCGGCTGATCGGCCTGATCGCCCCCGAATACCGCAAGTCGCCGCAGTTCAAGACCCCGATCTTCCGCTGCGACGACGCCACCTTCCTGACCGGCACCCACACCTGCAACCAGCCGGCCCCGCGCGACGTCCTGCTGACCATCGCCCATTTCGTGTTCACCGCGCAGTTCGAGGCCAAGGTCGCCCGCGCGCTCGACTGGCGCTCCCACGTCAACGGCTCGGACAAATACGAGCACTACGCCCGTCTGCTCCAGGCTCTAGCCACCGGCCCCGGCGCCCTCACCGACGCCACCTCGACCCGCTTCACCTCCCCCGACCAGTTCGTCGCCGCCGGCCTGATGCGCTGGTGACGCACCGGTCGGCACGGCTTCCCGCGCGCGCCCGGCCCCGCTAACCTCCCGCCATGCCGCAATCGCCCCTCGACCCCGAAGCCTTCATCCTCCGCTGGCGCAACTCCAGCGCCAGCGAGCGCTCGAACTACCAGATGTTCCTCTCCGAACTCGCCGACCTGCTCGGCCAGCCCCGCCCCGACCCCGCGCGCGGAACCCCCGAGCTCGACGGCTACTGCTTCGACCGCCCGGTTCCCTTCCGGAACACCGGCGCCACCGGCTTCATCGACCTCTACAAGCGCGGCTGCTTCGTGCTCGAGGCCAAGCAGGGCTCCTCCGCCGGCCCCACACCCGACCCGGCGCAACTGTCGCTTCTGCCCGACGCCCCCGCCACGGCCCGCAAGGGCGCGGCCGTCCGCGGCACCCGCGGCTGGGACGACGCGATGATCCGCGCCCGCGGCCAGGCCGAAGGCTACGCCCGCGCGCTGCCGGACGAATACCCGCCCTTCCTCGTCACCGTCGACATCGGCCACGTGTTCGAACTCTGGGCCGACTTCTCGCGCACCGGCAAGAACTACACCCACTTCCCCGACGCCACCCGCTTCCGCATCCGGCTCGACGACCTGCGCGACCCCGCCGTCCGCGAGCGCCTCACCCTCGTCTGGTCCGACCCCGACGCGCTCGACCCCGCGCGCACCGCCGCCCGCGTCACCCGCGCGATCGCCGGCCGCCTCGCCGAGCTCGGCCGGTCCTTCGAGGCCCAGGGCCACGCCCCCGACCGCGTCGCCCGCTTCCTGATGCGCTGCCTGTTCTCGATGTTCGCCGAGGACGTGCGGCTGATCCCGGAGAACAGCTTCCGCGACCTGCTCGCCGGGCTGCGCGGCCGCCCCGAGGACGCCGCCCCGACGCTCGCGGCGCTCTGGGCCTCGATGGACACGGGCGGCTTCTCGCCGGTG
>JANOEW010000439.1:0-3666 GCA_031413475.1 Amaricoccus sp. | reverse complement strand
CGCGATCGCCGCAGCGCTGGACGCCTTCCAGCCCGACGAGTGCGCAAACTACTTCACCAACTCCGGCTATGAGCCAGACTGATACGAAAATGCTCTAGCTCGCAACCAAACCGAGGCGCGGCGTGTGCTTACTGAGCACTATCCGTTCAAATGTTGTGCTGTTTGCGGCTTGCAACTTGCAACGTGCTTGACGGTTGCTCATCTTGACCATGACGCCAGTAATAATGCGCCAGACAATCTTGCGAGGCTCTGCCAGACACATCACTGGATGTATGATGCCGGTCTTTACCCAATCGAGGCGATCAGGCTCCTGCAGGCCCATTGGCAAACCATCAAAGGCATCCCCAGCCATAAGGCTAGGATGAAGGATGCAGGAGCAAAGGCCGCACTAACTCGCAAGCGAAAGGCGGCTGGGAGAAAGGCCGCGGAAACGCGTAGGGTCAACGCCGAAACCCTGTAGCGTCAAGTCGCGCACAATTCGGTTGAGAAACGTGAATAATCAGTTGATGTCCGTTGAATTATCTTTCAAGAATAATACGTTATGCGTTGTCGCACGCGTGCGGCATATGGGCGAGTGAAGGGCCGCCGCGAGAAGCTTGCATTTGCAGGAGGGCTTGAAACCGCCCGCCGATCAGTGTATCGCGCCGGTCTGCCGAATGGGAGACACAAGCAAAGAAACGCCGTGTCCGCCCGCATCCGTCGCTCATGGGGCGTGTCCGGCCAAGGAGAAGCGACATGAAACTCAACGAACTGCACGACAATCCCGGCGCCACGAAGAAGCGCAAGCGCGTCGCCCGCGGCCCCGGCTCGGGGTCCGGCAAGACCGCCGGGCGCGGCATCAAGGGACAGAAGTCCCGCTCGGGCGTCGCGATCAACGCCTACGAGGGCGGCCAGATGCCGCTCTACATGCGCCTGCCGAAGCGCGGCTTCACCAAGCCGAACCGCAAGGCGTTCGCGGTGATCAACCTCGGTCTGCTGCAGAAGTTCGTCGACGCCGGCAAGCTCGACCCCGGCTCGGAGATCACCGAGGACGCGCTGGTGGCCTCGGGCCTGGTGCGCCGCAAGCTCGACGGCGTGCGCCTGCTCGCCAAGGGCGAGATAACCGCCAAGCTCGCCCTCGCCGTCACCGGCGCGAGCGCCGCCGCGGTCGCCGCGGTTGAGAAGGCCGGCGGATCGGTCACGCTATCGGCGCCGGTCAAGGCCGAAGCCGCGGCGGAATGAGCCTTGTGGCCCTCGGGGCCCCGGCTTAAATAGCACTGCGTTTTCGCGCCGCCGGCCGCCCGGAAACGGGCCCGGCGGCGCCTGCCTGACAAGGGGTTCGCATGGCGTCCGCAGCGGAACAGATGGCCTCCAACCTCAGTTGGAGCACCTTCGGCAAGGCCAAGGAGCTGCAGGCCCGCATCCTGTTCGCGATCGGCCTCCTGATCGTCTACCGCATCGGCACCTTCATCCCGGTGCCCGGCATCGACGCCGCCCGGCTCGCCCAGTTCTTCGACCAAGCGAACCAGGGCATCGGCGGCATGCTCAACATGTTCACCGGCGGCGCCGTCGGGCGTATGGCGATCTTCGCGCTCGGGATCATGCCCTACATTTCGGCGTCGATCATCGTGCAGCTGATGTCGTCGATGGTGCCCTCGCTGATGGCGCTGAAGAAGGAGGGCGAGGCTGGGCGCAAGAAGATCAACCAGTACACCCGGTACGGCACCGTGTTCCTCGCGACCCTCCAGGCCTACGGTCTGGCGCTCGGGCTCGAGGCCGAGGGCCTGGCGCACGACCCGGGCTGGTTCTTCCGCGTCGCCTGCGTCATCACCCTCGTCGGCGGCACCATGTTCCTGATGTGGATCGGCGAGCAGATCACCACGCGCGGCATCGGAAACGGCATCAGCCTCATCATCTTCGTCGGCATCATCGCCGAGCTGCCGGCGGCGCTCGCGCAGTTCTTCACCCAGGGCCGCACCGGCGCGCTGTCGCCGGCGGTCATCATCGGCATCATGGTCATGGCCGTCGCCGTGATCGCCTTCGTGGTCTTCGTCGAACGGGCGCTGCGCAAGATCCACATCCAGTACCCCAAGCGCCAGGTCGGCATGAAGATCTACGGCGGCGAGAGCTCGAACCTGCCGGTCAAGGTCAACCCGGCCGGCGTGATCCCGGCGATCTTCGCCTCGTCGCTGCTGCTGCTGCCGGCGACGATCACCACCTTCTCCGGCGGCGATGGCACCACCAGCGGCTGGGCGAACTACGTCGCGGCCTACCTCGGCCGCGGCCAGCCGCTGCAGCTGCTGCTGTTCGGTGCGCTGATCGTGTTCTTCACCTATTTCTACACCGCCAACGTCGCCTTCAAGTCCGACGACGTCGCCGACAACCTCAAGAAGCAGGGTGGATTCATCCCCGGCATCCGCCCGGGCCAGAAAACCATCGAATACCTCGACTACGTGGTCTCGCGCCTGCTCGTCGTCGGCTCGGCCTATCTCGCTGCGGTCTGCCTCCTGCCCGAGATCCTGATCTCCGAACTTTCGGTCCCGTTCTATTTCGGCGGCACTTCCCTCCTGATCGTCGTGTCGGTAACCATGGACACGATCACGCAGGTCCAGTCCCACATGCTCGCGCATCAATACGAGGGGCTGATCGAAAAATCGCGCCTGCGCAGCAAGGGACGGGGGAGCAAACCGCGGCGATGAACGTCATCCTCTTGGGCCCGCCTGGCGCGGGCAAGGGAACCCAGGCCCGCCGGCTGGTCGATGACCTCGGCATGGTCCAGCTGTCCACCGGCGACATGCTGCGCGCGGCCAAGACCTCGGGCACCGAGATGGGCGCGCGTGTCGCCGAGGTGATGGCCCGCGGCGACCTCGTCACCGACGACATCGTGATCGGGCTCGTCGCCGAGCAGCTCGATGGCCCGGCGGGACGCCACGGTCTGATCTTCGACGGCTTCCCGCGCACGCTCGCCCAGGCCGACGCGCTCGAGGCGCTGATGGCGCAGAAGGGCAAGACTCTCGAGGCGGTGATCGAGATGCGCGTCGACGACGAGGAACTCGTCCGCCGCATTTCCGGACGCTTCGCCTGCGCGGCCTGCGGCGAGGTCTACCACGACGACACCCGGCCGACCGCGGTCGCCGGCGTCTGCGACAAATGCGGCGGGACCACGTTCGTGCGCCGCGCCGACGACAACGCCGAGTCAGTTCGAGTGCGCCTGATGGCCTACTGGCGCAACACCGCGCCGCTGATCGGCTACTACCACGCCAAGGGCAAGCTCTGGACCGTCGACGGCCTCGGCGAGATCGACGCGGTGGCTACCGCGATCCGCGCCAGGCTCGGGGTGGAGACGCCGGCAATCTTCACTTGACGCCCCCGAAGTGATTCCTATACTGCGCGCTCTCTCACAAGCGGGCGTCGTTCCCCTCCATTTCACCTCGGGGACACGGGATGTCTGGGCCCGGGGAGATGGGTATAGCGGCCTGCCGACGGCAACGGCGGGCTTTGGGTGTTGAAACGGGGTCGGACTGCGGCCCGACGCAGGAACGGAGCTGAACCTTGGCGCGCATAGCTGGCGTGAACATACCGACAAACAAGCGGGTGGCGATCGCGCTCACCTACATCCATGGCATCGGACGCACGAAGGCGGCGGAGCTGATCGACGCGCTCGGCATCGAGGCGGGGCGGCGGGTC
>JANOEW010000438.1:0-6766 GCA_031413475.1 Amaricoccus sp. | reverse complement strand
CGTATCACCTGCAGGAGGCGGGGGCGACGCCGGAGCAGGAGCTGGCGTTCGCGCTGGCGACGGCGACGGCGGTGCTGGACCAGGTGCGGGCGCAGGTGCCGGAGGCGGATTTTCCGGAGATGGTCGGGCGGATCTCGTTCTTCGTGAACGCCGGGATCCGGTTCGTGACCGAGATGTGCAAGATGCGCGCGTTCGTCGACCTGTGGGACGAGATTTGCGCCGAGCGGTATGGGGTCGCGGACCCGGCGCTGCGGCGGTTCCGGTACGGGGTGCAGGTGAATTCGCTCGGGCTGACCGAGCAGCAGCCGGAGAACAACGTCTACCGCATCCTGATCGAGATGCTGGCGGTGGTCTTGTCCAAGCGCGCGCGGGCGCGGGCGGTGCAGCTGCCGGCGTGGAACGAGGCGCTGGGGCTGCCGCGGCCGTGGGACCAGCAGTGGTCGCTGCGGATGCAGCAGATCATGGCGTTCGAGACCGACCTTCTGGAGTACGACGACCTGTTCGACGGCAATCCGGCGGTGGAGGCCCGCGTCGAGGCGCTGAAGGTGGGCGCGCGCGCGGAGCTGGCCAAGATCGACGCGATGGGCGGGGCGGTGGCGGCGATCGACTACATGAAGGGCCAGCTGGTGGCGGCGAACACCGCGCGGCTGGGGCGGATCGAGGCGGGCGAGACCGTGGTGGTCGGGGTGAACCGCTACGTCGAGGGCGAGCCCTCGCCGCTGACCGCGGGCGACGGCGGGATCATGGTGGTCGATCCGGCGGTGGAGGCCGAGGCGGTGGCGCGGCTGGCGGACTGGCGCGCGGGGCGCGACGCGGCGGCGGTGGCGGCGGCGCTGGCTGCGCTCGGGGCGGCGGCGCGCGAGGGGGCGAACGTGATGCCGGCTTCGATCGCGGCGGCGAAGGCGGGCGCGACCACCGGGGAGTGGGGCGCGGTGATGCGCGCCGCCTTCGGCGAATACCGCGCGCCGACCGGGGTGGGCAAGGCGGCCGTCGCCGCGGTGGGCAACCTCGGCGAGGTGCGGACGGCGGTCGAGGCGGCGAGCGGTCGGCTGGGGCGGCGGATCAAGTTCCTCGTCGGCAAGCCCGGGCTCGACGGGCATTCGAACGGCGCCGAGCAGATCGCGGTCCGCGCGCGCGACAGCGGCATGGAGGTGGTCTACGAGGGCATCCGGCTGACGCCGGCGCAGATCGTCAACGCGGCGCTGGAGGAGAGCGTGCATGTGGTCGGCCTGTCGATCCTGTCGGGGTCGCACCTGCCGCTGGTGCGCGAGGTGATGGAGCGGCTGCGCGCGGCGGGGCTCGACGACGTGCCGGTGGTGGTCGGCGGGATCATCCCCGAGGCGGACGCCGAGCAACTGCGCGGCTTCGGGGTGGCGCGGGTCTACACGCCGAAGGATTTCGACCTGAACCGGATCATGCTCGACATCGTCGCGCTGGCCGACGGCGAGGGCCGCGCGGCGGCTTGATCCGACGCCGGCGCGGGCGGACTCGACAGGCCCGAGGCGCAGCGGCAGGGTTCGGGGCATGGAGCTGCGCATTCGCCCGGCCGAACCCGGGGATTGGCCCGCGATCTGGGAGATCCTCCGGCCGATCTGCCGCGAGGGCACGTCGTTTTGCCTGCCGCGCGACATCGAGGCGCCGGCGGCCGAGGCCTACTGGTTCGCCCAAGGCCACCGCGTCCGGGTCGCTGAGGCGGAGGGGCGGGCGCTCGGCAGCTACTGGCTGGCGGCGAACCAGGGCGGCGGCGGCGCGCACGTCGCCAACGCCGCCTACGCCACCGCGCCGGCGGCGCAGGGCAAGGGCGTGGCGCGGGCGATGCTGGCGGATTCGCTCGACCGGGCGCGGGCCATTGGGTTCCGGGCGATGCAGTTCAACGTCGTGGTGTCGACGAACCTGCGGGCGGTGGCGTTGTGGCGGTCGGGCGGGTTCGAGGTGGTCGGACGGCTGCCGGGGGCGTTCCTGCACCCCAGCGAAGGGTATGTCGACGCGCTGGTGATGTATCGCCTGCTGTCCGGCGTCAGCCCTGATCGGGACGGACCGGCGCGGGCCGCCGATGGATGACGACGGGCGGACGGCGCATGTGGTGCTGACGACGCCGGACGGCGTCGTGCTCGGCCGGCTCGATCCGGTCGAGGTGGAGGAGTCGTGGTGGCCGCACGTTGCACCGATCGTCGAGGCGGTCCGGGAGCGGGACGGTCTCGACATCGTGGTGTTGCGGCTGCTGCGGGCCGACCGGGAGTTTCCGGTCGGCGGCGAGGTCACCTATCTCGCGGAGGTGGGCGAGGCCTACGCGGCGCGGCCCTGGCCGGGGTGGCTCGACGACGATCCATTGCGCGTGGCCTACGCCCGCCCCGGCGGGCCGGCCGCCGATCTCGCCTGGCGACGGCCGCGATGGCGGCGCACGGGATCGAGGGCACGGGGCCGCCGGAGCAGATCAAGACCTGGCACCTGTCGAGCCTGTGGCGGTTGCCGTCGAGCGAAGGAATGCTGTGGCTGAAGGTCGTTCCGCCGTTCTTCGCGCAGGAAACCCGCTTGCTGGGCAAGCTGGCGGCGCATCCCGCGCCGCGTCTGATCGCCCGCGACGACGCCCGGATGTTGATGCGCGAGCTGCCGGGATCGCATATATTCGAGGCGGGAACGCCGATGCTGACCGCCGCTGTCGAGCTGCTTGTCCGAATTCAGGCCGACTGGATCGGGTGCGAAGGCGAATTGCTCGGCATCGGCTTGCCCGACTGGCGCGCGGATGCGGCGATGCGGGGGATCGCGGCCGTGATCGAGCGCGCCGGGGACGGAATTGCGCTGCTCGATCGGCTGGAGCTGGACTGGTTCGCCGAGGGGATGTCCGACCGCTTCGCGGCGCTCGAGGCCTGCGGGATGCCGCCGACGCTGGTTCACGGCGATTTTCATCCGGGGAACTGCATTGGCGATACGGACGGGCTGGCGCTGCTCGACTTCAGCGACAGCGTGGTCGGGCATCCGCTGCTGGACATGCCGACGTATCTGCCCCGCCTTCCCGAAGCCAATCGCCCGGTCGTCCGCGCGGCCTGGATGGCGGCGTGGCGAAGCGCGGCGCCGGGCAGCGACCCGGAGCGTGCCGCGACGCTCGTGGCGCCGATCGCGAGCGCGCGGCAGGCGGCGATCTACCAGGCGTTTCTCGAGGCGATCGAGCCGGCCGAGCGGGTCTATCACGCCTTCGAACCGCCGCGCTGGCTGGAGCGCACCGTCACGCTTCTCCGCCGGGAGCGATCCGCTTCGGGCTGAGCGGCGCGGCGACCGGCCTACATCCGCCGCTCGACCATCAGCTGCTTGATCGAGGCGATCGCTTTGGCCGGGTTCAGGCCCTTGGGGCAGGTCTTGGTGCAGTTCATGATGGTGTGGCAGCGGTAGAGCTTGAACGGGTCCTCGAGCTCGTCGAGGCGCTCGCCGGTGGCTTCGTCGCGGCTGTCGATGATCCAGCGGTAGGCGTGCAGCAGCGCGGCCGGGCCGAGATAGCGGTCGCCGTTCCACCAGTACGACGGGCAGGCGGTCGAGCAGCAGGCGCACATCACGCATTCGTAGAGGCCGTCGAGCTTGCGGCGGTCGTCGATCGACTGGCGCCATTCGGTGGCGGGTTCGTTGGTCGAGGTCTCGAGCCACGGCTTGATCGAGGCATGCTGGGCGTAGAAATGCGTGAGGTCGGGCACGAGGTCCTTGATCACCGGCAGGTGCGGCAGCGGGTAGATCTTCGCGTCGCCCTTCACCTCGTCGATGCCGCAGATGCAGGCGAGCGTGTTCACGCCGTCGACGTTCATCGCGCAGGAGCCGCAGATGCCCTCGCGGCAGGAGCGGCGGAAGGTGAGCGTGGGGTCGATCTCGTTCTTGATCTTGATCAGGGCGTCGAGGACCATCGGGCCGCAGGTGTCGAGATCGACGGAATAGACGTCGACGCGGGGGTTCTCGGGCGTGTCCGGGTCGTAGCGGTAGATCCGGAAGGCCTTGATGTTGGTCGCGCCCGCGGGCGCCGGCCAGATGCGGCCGGTGGTGATGCGGGAGTTCTTCGGCAGGGTGAGTTCAACCATCGGTCGGGGTCCTCAGTACACCCGCGCCTTCGGCGCGATCTTCTTCGGGTCGATGCCGCCGTGCTCGGGCGCGGTCAGCGGGTCGAGGTGGACCGGGCGGTAGCTCAGCGTGACGCTGTCGTCGGGATGGACGACCGCCAGCGTGTGCTTGCGCCAGTTCACGTCGTCCCGGCTGGCGTGGTCTTCCTGGGCGTGGGCGCCGCGGCTTTCCTTGCGCGCCTCGGCCGAGACGATGGTCGCGAGCGCGTTCGGGATCAGGTTGGTCAGCTCGAGCGTCTCCATCAGGTCGGAGTTCCAGATCATCGAGCGGTCGGTGACCCTGACATCGGCCATGCCGCGGGCGATCGCGGTCACCTTGGCCACGCCCTCGGCGAGGGTCTTGTCGGTGCGGAAGACGGCGGCGTCCTCCTGCATCGCCTTCTGCATCGCGAGGCGCAGCGCCGCGGTGGGCGTCGCGCCGTCGGCGTGGCGCAGCGCGTCAAATCGCGCGACGGCCCGCTCGACCGAGGTGGCGTCGAGCGGCCGGTTGGCGGTGGAGGGCTCGACGACCGATCCGGCGCGGATCGCGGCGGCGCGGCCGAAGACGACGAGGTCGATCAGCGAGTTCGAACCGAGGCGATTGGCGCCGTGCACGCTGGCGCAGCCGGCTTCGCCGACCGCCATCAGGCCGGGCTGAATGCGGTCGGGGTTGTGCTCGGTCGGGTGCAGGACTTCGCCCCAGTAGTTCGTTGGAATGCCACCCATGTTGTAGTGCACGGTCGGCAGCACCGGGATGGGGGCTTTCGTCACATCGACGCCGGCGAAGATCCTGGCGGATTCGCTGATGCCGGGCAGGCGCTCGTGCAGCGCCTCAGGCGGCAGGTGGTTGAGGTTGAGGTGGATGTGGTCCTTGTGCGGACCGACGCCGCGGCCCTCGCGGATCTCGATGGTCATGCAGCGCGAGACCACGTCGCGGCTGGCGAGGTCCTTGTAGGTTGGGGCGTAGCGCTCCATGAAGCGCTCGCCCTCGGAGTTGGTCAGGTAGCCGCCCTCGCCGCGGGCGCCCTCGGTGATCAGGCAGCCGGCGCCGTAGATGCCGGTGGGGTGGAACTGCACGAACTCCATGTCCTGGAGCGGCAGGCCCTGGCGCGCGACCATGCCGCCGCCGTCGCCGGTGCAGGTGTGCGCGGAGGTCGCCGAGAAGTAGGCGCGGCCGTATCCGCCGGTGGCGAGCACGGTCATCTTGGCGTTGAAGCGGTGCAGCGTGCCGTCGTCGAGCTTCCACGCCAGCACGCCCTGGGCGACGCCGTCTTCGGACATGATCAGGTCGATGGCGAAGTATTCGATGTAGAACTGCGCGTTGTGCTTGAGGCTCTGGCCATAGAGCGTGTGCAGCATCGCGTGCCCGGTCCGGTCGGCGGCGGCGCAGGTGCGCTGCACCGGCGGGCCTTCGCCGAACTCGGTCGTATGGCCGCCGAACGGGCGCTGGTAGATGCGGCCGTCCTCGGTGCGGGAGAACGGCACGCCGTAGTGCTCGAGCTCGTAGACCGCCTTCGGGGCCTCGCGGGCGAGGTATTCCATCGCGTCGGTGTCGCCGAGCCAGTCCGAGCCCTTGACCGTGTCGTAGAGGTGCCACTGCCAGCTGTCGGGACCCATGTTGCCCAAGCTGGCGGCGATGCCGCCCTGGGCGGCGACGGTGTGGCTGCGGGTGGGAAAGACCTTGGTGATGCAGGCGGTCTTCAGCCCGTTTTCGGCCATCCCGAGGGTCGCGCGCAGGCCCGCGCCGCCGGCGCCCACCACGACGACGTCATAGGTGTGGTCGATGAAGTCGTAGGCGGGCATGCAGGGTCCTCAGGCGGTGAAGGCGATCGATGCGACGGCGAAGACGCCGGCGAGGCCGAAAGCCCAGGTCAGAAGCGTGTTGGCGAGCAGCGCGCCGGTGCGGAGCGCCTTGTCATGGACATAGTCCTCGATCACCACCTGCAACCCCTGCTGGAGGTGCAGGAAGGTCGCGCCGATGAACAGGATCGCGACGATGGCGTGGAAGGGATTGGCGTAGGTGGCGCGCACCGTCTCGAAGTCGCCGCCGAGGCTCTGGACGAACGGAAAGATGAACAGGAGCGTAAGGGGCACGAGCGCGATGGAGGTGAGGCGCTGGCTCCACCAGTGGCCGACGCCTTCCTTGGCCGAGCCGAGGCCATGCACGCGCTGCTTGTCGGTTCGATAGCTCATGGAGGTCCCCTTACAGGAAGGCGGCGATCAGCGTGATCACGGTCAGCGCGCCGGCCCCGACCAGCGTCGCGAGGCCGGACTTCTGCACCGTGTCGATCTCGAAGCCGTAGCCCGCGTCCCAGATCAGGTGGCGGATGCCGTTGCAGAAATGAAACCAGAGCGCCCCCAGCAGGCCGATCATCAGCACACCGCCGATCCAGGAGGTGATCAGTTCGTCCACGAACGCGAAGTAGTCGGGGCTCGAGGCGGCGGCGAGGAACCACCAGACCCCGAGCACGCCGCCGAACGCCAGGCCGACGCCGGTGATGCGATTCAAAATCGACAGAATCGAGGTGATCTGCGGCCGATAGATCGTCAGGTGCGGGGAGAGGGGGCGGGAGTCCCGGTTCACGTCGGCCATGGGCGCCTCACTTGCCGCCGCATCCGCTGTTTCCCGGACGGCGCGGCGACGGGCGCTCGCCGGGGTGGATCCGGTCGCTGGCGCGCCGATCGGTCCG
>JANOEW010000437.1:0-4042 GCA_031413475.1 Amaricoccus sp. | reverse complement strand
GACGCCGACGATGACCTACCCCGCCGCGGACCTGAAGGTTCCCGATTGCTGGGTCACCGAGCCGGAGGGCGCGGCGATCCTGCGCCGGAACCCGCGGCTCTCCGCAGCCGACGCCGCCGCGATCGCGGGCTATCGCTGCGACGCGCGGCAGCCGACCCCCGTGGGCTCGACCAAGGGACCGCGGCCGATCGTCCTGACCGAGATCGACAACCGGTAACGAGCGTCGGGCGGCTTGGCGTCGCCCGGCCTACGGTCCTGCCACCACGCCCGCGTCCATCAGCGCGCCGATCTCGCCCGAGCCGAGGCCGAGCACGTCCGCGAGGATCGCCTCGCTGTGCTCGCCGAGGCGCGGCGCAGGGCGCGGCGGTTCGCGCTCCAGCGCGGAGAGGTGGAAGGGAAGACCGGGAACCGGGTAGGTTCCGATCCCGGGTTGTTCCAGCAGGCTGAAGATCGGGTTCGCGGGCGAAAGGTCGGGATCCTCGCGCACCGCGCCGGCGAAGCTGCGGAACTCGGACCAGGTGACCCCGGCGGCATCGAAGGCGGCGGCGAAATCGTCCACGCGGCGCGCGGCGAACCAGGGTGCGAGGATGGCGGTGATCTCGGCGCGGGCGTGATGGCGCTCGCCCTCTTGCGTCAGGTCGCGGCCGAGCCGGGCGGCCAGAGCGGCCACGGCCGCTTCGGCGCCGGTGACATGCAGCAGGCCGCGCCACTGCCGGTCGGTCAGGCCGATCAGCATGACGCGGCGGCCGTCGGCGCAGCGGAAGTCCTGACCGTAGGCGCCGTAGAGCGCGTTGCCGCCCTTGGGCCGGTCGATGCCGTTCACCGCCACCTCGCCGATGATGCCGAGATGGCCGAGCATGGCCGCGCCGACGTCCTTCAGCGCCAGCTCGACGAGTTGGCCGGCGCCGGTGCGGGTCCGGTGGCGCTCGGCGGCGAGCAGGCCCATCGCGACCATCTGGCCGGCGATGCAGTCCCAGGCGGGCAGCACGTGCGCGACCGGCTCGGCCGAACCCGCGGGGCCGGTGGCGTGGGGAAAGCCGAGCGCGGGATTCACCGTGTAGTCGACCGCCGGCCCGCCCTGCCGGGTGCCGAGCAGCGAGACCATGATCAGATCGGGCCGCCGCGCGGCGAGGGCGGGGTAGTCCATCCAGCCGCGCACCCGCAGGTTGGTGAGGAACATGCCCGCGTCGGGGCCGGGCGCGCAGATCAGCGCGGCCACGATCTCCCGACCCTCCGGGCGGGCCAGATCGACCGCGATCGAGCGCTTGCCCTTGTTGAGCCCGGCCCAGAACAGGCTGGTGCCCGCGGCCGTCACCGGCCAGCGCCGCGCGTCGAGCCCACCCTGCAGCCGGTCGAAGCGGATCACGTCGGCGCCCATCTGCGCCAGCGTCATCCCGGCGAGCGGTACCGCCACGAACGCCGAGCCCTCGACCACGCGCATCCCCTGCAGCAAGCCCGCCATCGCTGGTGTCCCGTCCGTCTAGAGTTTCCGCCGATCAGGCGTCCCAGGTGATCCGGGCCTGCATGCAGACGTAGCCCGCGCCGGTGGCGGTGCACAGGTCCTGCCCGCCGTCCGCTTCGGGGCCGCCGATCAGGCTGACGGTGTCGTCGTGGAACAGCGGGCGCAGGCCGCGAAACGCGTATCCGGCGGGCCAGGCCCCGCCGCGGCGCCGCCGTGCCGCCTCCATCAGCAGGATCGCCTGCAGCGGTCCGTGCACGACCAGGCCGGAGTACTTCTCGACCTCGACCGCATAGGCGAGGTCATAGTGGATGCGGTGCGCGTTGAAGGTCGCGGCGGAAAAGCGGAACAGCCGCGCGCTGTCGATGTCGACCAGCTCGCGCCAGGCGACGTCCGCGGGCGCGGGAGTCGGCGGCGGCGGCGCGAAGCGCGCGGGCATCGGCATGTAGACGATGTCCTGGGTCTCGCTGACCGCCAGGCCGCGCGGCGTCGAGATCTCGTGGGCCACGGTGACGAAGACCATGCGCCCGGTCGAACCGGTCTTCTCGCTGACGCGGGTGATCTCGGAGCGGCGGTGGATGGTCTCGCCGATCCGAAGCTCGCCGTGGAAGCGCAGCTTGCCGCCTGCCCACATTCGCCGCTCCAGCGGCACCGGCGGCAGGAAGCCGCCGCGCCTGGGATGGCCGTCGGCGTCGAGCCCGGCCATCGGCGCCTCGGGCAGGAACGCGAGCCAGTGCCAGAGCGGGGGCAGCGGGCCGTCGGGTCCGATCCCGGCGGCGGCGCGGGCTGCGGCGTCGAGGTCGAGCGTCGCTGCGAGCGCGCGCGCGGTCTGCGGCGGGATGCTGTCCTCGCCCTCCTCGACCCGGCCGATCCATTCGGCCCAGGGACCTTCGTCCTTCATGCCGCCCGCCTCTCTCGCTGGGCGAGGTCATAGCCGCTCCACGGGCGCCGTCAATGCGCCAGCCTTCGCAATGCCGGAGGCGGCTGCGGCGCCGCGCCGCGACCGTGCGCGGGCCAGCGGCCGGTCAGGATTCGTCTTCGGTCGGTTCCGGCTCGGTCTGGAAGGTCAGCGGATAGCCCTCGCTGCGCCCCGCCTCGGTTCCCTGGGTCGCCTTGGTTTCGGCCACGTCGCGGGTGTAGACCGCCACCACGCAGGTCCCGCGGGTGTGGGCGACGATCATCACCCGCCGCGCCTGGTCGGAGGTCAGCCGGAACACCAGCCGCAGCACGCTGACGACGAAGTCCCGGGGGGTGAAGTCGTCGTTGAGCAGCAGCACCCGAAAGAGCGGCGGCCGGGCGGGTCGAGCGCGCGTCTCGGCGTTCGGAAGGACGATGATGTCGGTCATCGGGGGCTCCCGGCACGACGTCAGAATTGTTGAAATGGCTCGGCACGGCTCTTCGTCCAGCGCGCGTGCGACGCCGCTTAGTTCGAGCAGGCGATCATTCCGGACGGAATCACTCGCGTCCCTGGCGGGTGGGCGCCTTGCCCATCGTCGGATCGCCTGCGTTCGCGCGTTTGCCGCCTAGGGGTTTCGGGGACGAATTATTCGCGCGGCGTGGGGCTCACGGATTTCAGCAAAGGCTCGACTTCTGGCAACGTGCGTTTCGAGAAGCGTCCCTTGAAATGAAAAATTGTGATAATATATTGTATGAACGGATGGGACGACCCGTAGGTTGATCATCTGGCGCCCTCGTCCTGCGTCTGGAGACGTCACTTTTCTGGGAGAGATGACATGAAACGTTGCCTAAGTTCCGCTGCGAGCGCGGTGGCTCTGTCGGCCGCTCTGGTTTTAGGCGGGCCTGCGTTCGCCGCGGATCCGCAACTGCAAAACCAAGTCAAGGGCCAGTTGCAGCAGCACGGAATCGAGATCAAGGACGTCGGTGAGCTCACCGACACGCAGCTGCTGCAGATTGCGCTCCTGCTGAGCACCTCGGAAAGCCAGTCTTCACAGCACGCCGCGGTCGACAGCCTGCTCGCGATCAAGGAGCCTTGCATCGCGAACGCGCAGATGCGGCAGAGCGTGGCCGGACAGCTCAGCCAGCATGGCATCAAGGTTAAGAACCTCGATTCGGTCAGCGGAACCCAGCTCGCAGTGGTTCAGGCGGTGCTGAGCAGCAACCAGCCGCCCACGGAGATGGCTGCGCAGATCGAACAGATCTTTGCCAGCGACTCGCCGATCGTCGGCAACGATCAGTTGCGCGCCGAAGTCAAGAGCTGCGTGGTCAAGCTGAACGTCGACCTCGACAACCTTGACGCCCTGACACCCGAGCAGATGGTTCAAATCCAGCTCATCGCGGGCGGCTCCGACAGCGAGAGCGAAAAACGTGCCGCGATCGAAAAGCTGGCCAACGAGTAGCGCCGAAGTGGCCGCGGTCCCCCGAGAGTGGGGGGCCGCGGCTTGTGGGCGACGGTCATGACCGGCCGCGCAGGACGGGCTTACATTATACCAACGGCCTCAAGCATTGACCTGTGCCCATTGCCTTGAGGTGATGGAGGAGACGATGTCGGGTCGATCGGCGAAGCGGTTCCACGCGCGGCAGCAGGCATCGACGATGGCGTCGTAGTCATCGAAGACGCTGATG
>JANOEW010000436.1:0-4855 GCA_031413475.1 Amaricoccus sp. | reverse complement strand
GCCTTCGCAGCAGTAGACCAGGGTCTTGGCCTGCGCGGCTGCCGCCGCGAGCGCTGTCGCCGCCCAGGCGGCGAGCCGAATATTTATGAGTTTCATGGCACCTCTCCCGCGATTGACCGGTTCCGGCGATCCCTGGCTCTGGTTCCGAGGGATCCGCGCGTTCCGCCTTTCTTCTGGCACGCGAGGGTATGGGATAATACAATCGCTTCGCAATAGCGGTGATCCGACGTCTCCCCGAGCGCAGTCGGCCCGTTCCGGCGGGAGAAGATCATGGCCGACGTTGGCCTCGGGAGCGACCGGTTGGGTCGGCTGCACGCCGCGATGGACCGCGAGGAGCTCGATGCCGTCGCGCTGGTCCCAGGCGCCAACTTCTACTTCCTGACCGGCGCGGCCTTTCACCTTATGGAGCGCCCGACGATCCTGTTCGTCGCTCGCGATGGCCCGCTCCGTGCGGTGATCCCGCTCCTGGAGCGCACGCGCTGGGAAGCGGTCGCGCCCGAGGCCGACACTCTCTTCTGGCAGGACTCCGACGGGTTCGCGGACGCTTTCCGCAACCTCGCCACCCGCTTCGCGCCGGGCCGCATCGGCGTCGAAGGCCAGCGCATGCGGTTCTTCGAGGCCGAGGCGATCCGCAGCGCCTTCGCGTCCGCCGCCGTCGTCGACGCCCATGCAGCGATCTCGCACATGCGGCTGCATAAGGGCACCGCGGAAGTCGCGGCGCTGCGCCGCGCGGTCGCGATCAGCGAGACGGCGCTGTCGGCGACGCTCGCCGACGCCGACGCCGGCATGAGCGAGGCCGAGTTCAGCCGCCGGCTCGTCTTGGAGATGCTCGCTGGCGGCGCCGACGGGCTGGCCTTCGACCCGATCGTGCTCTCGGGCCGCGCCTCCGCCGATCCGCACGGCTCCCCGAGCGCCGAGCGCCGGCTCGAACGCGGCCAGCCGCTGCTGATCGATTTCGGCGCGAGCGCGGAAGGCTACATGGCCGATATCACCCGTACGTTCTTCGTTGGCGAGGCGAGCGCCGAGCACCGCGCGATCTACGAGGCCGTGCAGGCCGCCAACGCGCTCGGCCGCCGCATCGCCGCGCCGCCGATGACGTTCGACATCCTCGATCGCCGGGTGACGGACAGCTTGAATGCGTCCGGCTTCGCCGACCTCGTCCTCACCAAGACCGGCCATGGCCTTGGCCTCGACGTGCACGAAGCGCCGATGGTGATGATCGGCAACCACCAGATCCTGGAACCCGACATGGTCTTCACCATCGAACCCGGCCTCTACCGCGCGGGCGACATCGGCGTCCGCATCGAGGACGACGTCCTCGTAACGGAGGACGGAGCCATCTCGCTCACCACCTTCGACCGCGACCTCACCCTGATCGGCTGAGCAGCTGCCGGCCCGATCGGTGCGCGCCGATTGCTGCGAGCGGCGGCGGACGAGGATCTGGGCGAGCTGATCATGTTTGTCGTCGATGCGAACTCGAATGGCCAAGCTCGTCGAGGAGCGAGGAGGATCAGCCACGCTGATCCTGCAGGAACGTCAGCAGCGCGCGGCTCGCTCCGAGGATATGGGCGCGGGTCAGCGCCGCGGCCTGGTCCGCGTCCCGGGCGAGCGCCGCTTGGAGGATGCCGTCGTGTTCGCGCCGCGCGCGGTCGATGCCGTCGGTCAGGATCAGCTGGGCGCGCAGGTAGCGCCCGACCTTGTCGAGCAGGCTCGAGACGACCTGAAGGTGAAAAGAGCGCTCGCAGTCCCGGTAGAGGGTATAGTGAAACAGCCGGTTCAGCTGCGCCCAGCGGCCGCTGTCGGTCTCGCGGGCGAAGGCCTCCGCGTATCCGGCCGCCTCGTCCAGCGTCTCCGGCCGGATGCGCTCCACCGAGCGGCGGATCATCTCGCCTTCGACCAGCGCGCGGAACTCGAACAACTCGGTGATCTCGTCGAGCGACAGCGACGAGACGACCGCGCCCTTGTGGCGGCGCGCGGTCACCAGCCCATGCTCCTCGAGCCGCGCCAGCGCCTCGCGGACCGGGATGCGGCTGACGTTGAACATGCCCGCGATCCGGTCCTGCCGCAGCGTCTCGCCGTCCTGCAGCGCCCCTTCGACGATCGCCTCGCGCAGCGCCTCGAAGATCAGATCGGCCGGCGAGGGCATCGCGCCGAGATCGGCGGCCTTGAGGTTCAACGTCATCGCACCTCCAGCCCACGCGGCGGTTCCGGACCCGCGCCGCCCCTGCAATCGGAGAAAGAGCTTTGCACATCGGATCCAGAATCCATAATGAAGGAAGGGGCGCGAAGCCAGTCCCGGCGCGCAGCAACAGGAGAGGGAAACAGATGAGACGGACCTATCTCGCAGCCGTGGCTCTGGCCGCCGTCGCGGCGGCCGGTGCGGCGCAGGCCGACAAGCTCGACGACATCATCGCCTCGGGCGTGCTGCGCTGCGCCGTGGTGCTCGACTTCCCGCCGATGGGCTCGCGCGACGCGGACAACAACCCTGTCGGCTTCGACGTCGACTACTGCAACGACCTCGCCGCCGCGCTTGGGGTGACCGCGGAATACGTCGAGACGCCGTTCCCCGACCGCATCCCGGCACTGGTGTCCGGCCGCGCCGACGTCGGCGTCGCCTCCACGTCCGACACGCTGGAGCGCGCCAAGACCATCGGCTTCTCGATCCCCTACTTCGCCTTCACCAACGTCGTCCTGACCCACGAGGACGCCGAGATCGCCGACTTCGAGGGCATGGCGGGAAAGACCGTCGGCTCGGTCGCCGGCACCTTCGAGGGCATCAAGCTCGAGGACAACGTCAAGGCCTGGGGCTCGGGCGAATTCCGCCCCTACCAGAGCCAGGCCGACGTGTTCCTCGCGCTCTCCCAGGGCCAGATCGACGCCACCGTCGTCACCTCGACCGTCGCCTCCTCGATCATCGCGACCGGCCAGTATCCGGGCCTCGCCATCGCCGGCGACGCGCCCTATCCGATCGACTACGTCAGCCTGATCGCGCTGCGCGAGGAATACGGGCTGATCGACTACCTCGACCTCTTCGTGAACCAGCAGGTGCGCTCGGGCCGCTACCAGGAGCTCTACGACAAGTATGTCGGCGGCACCGCGCCGGGCCTCGTGATCGACGGCGTCTACCGCTGACGCGGGCGGGCGCGCGGGCGCTCCGTCCGCGCGCTGCCATGGCCGGGACCGGCGATGTTCAACTACACGTTCCACTGGCGCCAGGCACTCCGCGCGCTGCCCGACATGCTGCAGGGCGCGCTCGTCACCCTCGAGATCGCCGTCCTGTCGATGATCCTCGGCGTCGCCTTCGGCGTGCTGCTCGCGGTGGCGCGGATGTCGGGCAACCGCATCGCCCGCGCCGCCGCCACCTCCTGGATCGAGGTCGCGCGCAACACGCCGGCGCTGTTCCAGATCTACATGGCGCATTTCGGCCTCGGCTCGTTCGGCCTGCACCTCAGCCCGTTCACGGCGCTGCTCGCGGGCATCACCTTCAACAACGCCGGCTACCTCGCCGAGATTTTCCGAGGCGCGCTGCGCGCCATCCCCCCGACCCAGACCCGCGCCGCGCGCTCGCTCGGCATGGGGCCGGTGCGGGCGTTCTGGTCGGTGGTGATGCCGCAGATGTTCCGCATCTCGTTCCCGCCGATGACCAACCAGATGGTCTGGGCGATCCTGATGACCTCGCTCGGGATCACCGTCGGCCTCGCCACCGACCTCGCCGGGGTCACCCAGAACCTCAACGTGCGCACCTTCCGCACCTTCGAGTTCTTCGCGCTCGCGGCGATCCTCTACTACCTGATCGCCAAGGCCGTCATGCTCGGCGCCCGGCTGATCGCCTGGCGCCTCTTCCGGTACTGAGCGATGTTCGACACCGGCCTCACCCTCTCGGACTTCGCCTTCCTCGCCCAGGGCGCCGGCGTGACGCTGGCGATCACCGCGGTCGCGGTGCTGTTCGGCACCCTGCTCGGCGCGGCCTTCGGCGTGATCAAGGCGCAGTTCGGCGCGTTGGTCACTGCGCCCCTGACCTTCGTGCTCGACGTGCTGCGCTCGGTGCCGCTGCTGATACAGCTCATCCTCGCCAACGCCTTCCAGTCGATCGCCGGGCTCGGCTTGTCGCCGTTCCTCGTCGCCTGCGTGATGCTGTCGCTCTACACCTCGGCCTATTGCGCCGAGATCGTGCGCGGCGGCATCGACGCCGTGCCCGCCGTCACCCGCCGCGCCGCCCGCTCGCTCGGCCTGTCCTGGCGCCAGGACATGTCCTGGGTCACCCTCCCCATGGCGCTGCGCGTGGCGCTGCCCGGCTGGATCGGCCTGACGCTCGGCGTGATGAAGGACACCGCCCTCGTGCTCTGGCTCGGCATCATCGAGCTGCTGCGCGCCTCGCAGATCCTCGTGACCCGCCTGCAGGAGCCGCTCTTGATCCTGACCATCGCCGGCGCGATCTACTTCTTGCTCTCGTTTCCCATCGCCCGGCTCGGCGACCGCCTCGAAGCCCGCTGGCGCGAAAATGATTGAGATCGAGAGCGTCCACAAATCCTTCGGCGCGCTCGCCGTGCTCAAGGGCGTGTCGCTAACCGTCGAGAAGGGCGAGGTCGTGACCATCATCGGCGGCTCGGGCTCGGGCAAGTCGACGCTGCTCACCTGCATCAACGGCCTCGAGCCGATCCAGAAGGGCCGCATCGTCGTCGACGGGACCGAGGTCCACTCGCCCGGCACCGACCTCAATCGGCTGCGCCGCCGGATCGGCATCGTCTTCCAGCAGTTCAACGCCTTCCCGCACCTCACCGTGCTCGAGAACGTCACCCTCGCCCCGCGCAAGGTGCTCGGCCTGCCGCGGGCCGAGGCCGAGGCGATCGCCGAG
>JANOEW010000435.1:0-1757 GCA_031413475.1 Amaricoccus sp. | reverse complement strand
CCGGGCGGCTGGCGAGGCGCAGCCCCTTCGAAGGCCTGCGGCGAGGTCACCTCGTGCACCAGGTGGCGGTCGATGTAGATCAGGCTGCGGCCATCCTCGAGGACGCGCACCACATGCGCGTCCCAGACCTTGTCGAGCAGGGTCCGCGGGTCGCCAGGAGCGCGTCCGAGAATCTGTGTCGAATCGGTGTGAATCGGTGGCCTAGACGGCATGGTAAGAATGCCGCCGGTCGCGCACGTCGGTGAGGGCGTCCTCGATCGCCTGGCCCATTTCCTGGGTCGAGAGCACGCGCTCGCCTGGCCCGGCCAGGTCGCGGGTGCGGGCGCCGGCCGCCAGCGCGTCTTCGATGGCGTGGTCGATTTCCGCGGCTTCCTTCTCCATCTTCGCGGTGAAGCGGAGCAGCATGGCCGCGCTGGCAATGGCGCCAATCGGGTTCGCCCAGCCCTTGCCGGCAATGTCGGGGGCCGAGCCGTGCACGGGTTCGTACAGGTCGACCCGGCCGCCAAGCGTGGCCGAGGGCAGCAGCCCGAGCGAGCCGGCGACCGAGGCCGCCTGGTCGCTGAGAATGTCGCCGAACAGGTTGTCGCACAGCATCACGTCGAAGCTGGTCGGCGCGGTCGCCAGCCGCATGGCCGCGGTGTCGACGAAGACGTGCTCGAGCGCGACGTCGGGGTATTCCTTCGCGACCTCCGACACCACCTTGCGCCACAACTGCGAGCATTCGAGCACGTTGGCCTTGTCGATTGAGGCCACGCGTCCGCGCCGTTCGCGCGCCCGCTCGAAGGCCACGCGGGCGACGCGCTCGATTTCATGACGCGAATAGATCAAGGTGTTGAACGCCGTGTCGCCCGAAGCCTCGAAGCCGCGGGGTTCGCCGAAGTACAGGCCGCCCAGCAACTCGCGGATGATCAGCAGGTCGGCGCCCTTGACCTTCTCGGGCTGGAACGCCGTCCGCTTCGCGAGCGGGGCATAGCAAATGGCCGGACGCAGGTTGGCGTAGCCGCCGAGGGCCTGGCGCAGCGCGAGCAGCGCGGCCTCGGGCCGTTGGGAGGGCACGCGGCCGTCGAACTTGGGATGGCCCACCGCGCCGAGCAGCACGGCGTCGGCGCCGAGGCAGGCTTCGAGCGTGCTCTCGGGCAGGCCCATGCCATCGCTGTCGATGGCGACGCCGCCAATTCGGTGGGTGCTGAACGTGAACGACTTGCCCGCGTGCGCGGCGACGTTCTTCAGGATACGCACGGCCTCGGCCGTGACTTCAGGCCCAATGCCGTCGCCCGGCAGCAGGGCGATCTTCAGTGACATGCCGCATCTCCGCGTCGCGAACCGGCGCCGGCGCCCACGGCCATCGGCAGGGACATCTCGTCGCGAATGATCGCCGCCAGCTGATCGTCATCAACCGACTTGGTGCGATCGGCCAGGGCGGTGACCTTGGTGTAGAGCCGTTCGAGCTCGGGCTGCCGCAGGCGATGGCCCAGGGCGCGGCACCGGGCGTCGAGGCCGCGCATGCCGGAGTGCTTGCCGAGCACCAGCCGCGTGCCGGGCGCGCCCACGGTTTCGGGACGCATGATTTCGTAGGTCAATTCGTGCTTGAGCATGCCGTCCTGGTGAATGCCGGCCTCGTGCGCAAACGCGTTGGCGCCGACGATGGCCTTGTTGGGCGGTACCGAGACGCCGACGATAGCCGACAAGGTGTTGCTGGCGGGCACCAGGCCCGGGGTGTGGATGCCGGTCGTGTGGGGCAGCGCGTCGGCCCGCAC
>JANOEW010000434.1:0-5079 GCA_031413475.1 Amaricoccus sp. | reverse complement strand
CCGCGACACGGCGGCCCAGAAGGGGCTGCAGGACGAGATCGGCGAGGTGATGGTGCCGACCGAGGAGGTCATCGAGATCCGCCGCGGCAAGAAGGTGCAGACCGAGAAGCGGTTCATGCCGGGCTACGTGCTGGTGAAGATGGAGATGACCGACCGCGCCTATCACCTGATCAATTCGACCAACCGGGTCACCGGTTTTCTTGGGCCGCAGGGCAAGCCTTCGCCGATGAAGGACGAGGAGGTGGCGCGGATCATGAACCAGGTGGTCGAGGGTCAGGAGCGGCCGCGCTCGATCATCACCTTCCAGACCGGCGAGCAGGTCAGCGTGACCGACGGGCCGTTCGAGGGGTTCACCGGGATGGTCGAGGAGGTCGATCCGGCCTCGAACCGGCTCAAGGTCTCGGTGTCGATCTTCGGCCGGGCGACCCCGGTCGAGCTGGAATTCGCGCAGGTCGCCAAAGCTTCGTGATCGGAACGTTCGACGGGACCGGGACGCCAGCGTCCCGACCCCGATGTGGGAGGTGAGCCGGGCGCGCCCGGGTTTGCCGCACCACCCCAGTGAAGCCCCGCGGGTCGCGTCCCGCGGGATTGGAGAGAAAAGGAGGCCGTCATGGCCAAGAAGGTCGCCGGCAAGCTGAAGCTGCAGGTCGCCGCCGGCAAGGCGAACCCCTCGCCGCCCGTCGGGCCGGCGCTGGGTCAGCGCGGCATCAACATCATGGAGTTCTGCAAGGCGTTCAATGCGCGCACGCAGGAGATGGAGGTGGGCCAGCCGACGCCGGTGATCATCACTTATTTCACCGACAAGTCGTTCACCAAGGAGATCAAGACGCCGCCGGCGTCGTTCCTGCTGAAGAAGGCCGCGGGGCTGAAGTCGGCGTCGAAGACGCCGGGCAAGGCCAACGCGGGCTCGGTGACGATCGCGCAGCTGCGCGAGATCGCGACCGCGAAGATGAAGGACCTGAACGCGAACGACGTCGACGCGGCGATGCTGATCATCGCGGGCTCGGCGCGGTCGATGGGCATCGAGGTCAAGGGGTAGGTCATGACGAAGATCGCAAAGCGCGTGGCGAAGGCCCGCGAGGCTTTCGAGGGCAAGGCGAACCTGGGCGTCGCCGAGGCGGTGGCGCTGGTGAAGGCGAACGCGACGGCGAAGTTCGATGAGACGGTCGAGGTGGCGCTGAACCTCGGCGTCGATCCGCGGCACGCGGACCAGATGGTGCGCGGCGTAGTCAGCCTGCCGAACGGCACCGGCAAGACCGTGCGCGTGGCGGTGTTCGCCCGCGGCGTCAAGGCCGAGGAGGCCGAGAAGGCGGGCGCTGACGTCGTCGGGGCCGAGGACCTGATGGAGACGATCCAGGGCGGCAAGATCGAGTTCGACCGCTGCATCGCGACGCCGGACATGATGCCGATCGTGGGTCGCCTGGGCAAGATCCTCGGCCCGCGCAACCTGATGCCGAACCCCAAGGTCGGCACCGTGACGATGGACGTGGCGAACGCGGTGAAGAACGCCAAAGGCGGCGAGGTGCAGTTCAAGGTCGAGAAGGCCGGGATCATCCACGGCGGCGTCGGCAAGGCCTCGTTTGACGAGACCAAGCTGATCGAGAACGTGAAGGCTTTCGTGCAGGCGGTGAACCGGGCCAAGCCCGCGGGCGCCAAGGGCACGTATCTGAAGAGGATTTCGCTCTCGTCCACCATGGGGCCGGGCGTGAGCGTCGATGTTTCCTCGGCCGTGGCCGAGTGACGAGATCCCCCGGGAGACCGGGGGGTGTTCCGGGCGAGGCCGCAGGGCCTCGGCCGACTGTCCGAGACGGTGGGTTGGCGCGAGCCGGTAATTCCTGCCTGAGACGGGGAACGATCGGGATCGGACGGGGGCGACCTCGGGCGAGCTTGGCGGGACCCGGAAACGGACCCGAGACGCCGGGAAACCGGCGGAAGCTGAGCCGGCGGGAGGGGGCGACCCCTGACGCCACACTTGGAGCAACACTGTGGATAGAGCCCAGAAAGAAGGCGTGGTCGGGGAACTCGGCCAGATCTTCGCGGACTCTGGCGTCGTCGTGGTCGCGCACTACGAGGGCCTGACGGTTGCCGAGATGACGGACTTTCGCCTTCGGCTGAAGAACGCCGGGGGCGGCGTCCGCGTCGCCAAGAACAAGCTCGCCAAGATCGCCCTGAAGGGGACCCCCGGCGAACGTATGGGGAATCTGCTCAAGGGCATGACGGTGCTCGCCTTTTCCCAGGACCCGGTCGCGGCGGCGAAAGCCGTCGAGGCCTTCACCAAGGACAACAAGAAGCTCGTTGTCCTCGGGGGCGCCATGGGGGCGACGCCGCTGGACGAGGCCGGTGTGAAAGCCGTCGCCTCGATGCCGTCGCGCGAGGAGCTGATCGCTTCGATCGTGGCCTGCATCGGGGCGCCGGGATCGCAACTGGTCGCGGCCATCGGCGCGCCGGGGGCGGACATCGCCGGCATCTTGACCACGCTCGAAGAGCGGGAAGCGGCATAGCTTGTGGCAATCGGAGGCCCGGTGCGCAGCACCTTGATACCGGACCCCTCAACCCTTACCTGATTGGAACCTGAGACATGGCTGACCTGAAGAAACTGGCCCAGGAGATCGTGGGCCTCACGCTGCTCGAGGCGGCGGAGCTGAAGAAGATCCTCAAGGACGACTACGGCATCGAGCCCGCCGCCGGCGGCGCGGTGATGATGGCCGGTCCGGCCGCCGGCGCCGCGCCAGCGGAAGCCGTCGAGGAGCAGACCGAATTCGACGTTATTCTCAAGGCGGCCGGCGCCCAGAAGATCAACGTCATCAAGGAGGTCCGCGCGATCACCGGCCTCGGCCTCAAGGAGGCGAAGGACCTGGTCGAGGCCGGCGGCAAGGCGGTGAAGGAAGCCGTCTCCAAGACCGAGGCCGAGTCGATTCGCGACAAGCTGGTCGCGGCCGGCGCCGAAGTCGAGCTGAAGTGACCTTGTGCGCAACCTGAGGTTGCGCTAGCGAACCGGACTGGACCCGCGCCCACGCGGGTCCAGTTCATGCGTGTCTCAGGGCGCCCAAGTCGGGGCGCCGTGACAGACGCATAAGGGCTCGGGTGCGCGACGTGGGAAGTCGCGCAAGCATTGGGTCCGGCGTCCTGCAAGGCCGCGGTTTCCGTTCCCCGCCGGAAGCCAGCGCGCGCAAGGCGAGAGGTACGAGCATGGCCCAGACGCATTCCGGTCACAAGCGCATTCGCAAGTTCTACGGCAAGATCCGCGAAGTCGCGGAGATGCCGAACCTCATCGAGGTGCAGAAGTCGAGCTATGATCTGTTCCTGAATTCCGGCGACGGGCCGGTCCCGCAGGACGGCGAGGGGCTGAAGGGCACCTTTCAATCGGTTTTCCCGATCAAGGACTTCAACGAGACCGCCACGCTCGAATTCGTCAAGTACGAACTCGAGGCGCCGAAGTATGACGTCGAAGAGTGCATGCAGCGCGACATGACCTATGCGGCGCCGCTGAAGGTGACGCTGCGGCTGATCGTGTTCGAGGTGGACGAGGAGACCGGCGCACGCTCGGTCAAGGACATCAAGGAGCAGGACGTCTACATGGGCGACATGCCCCTGATGACGCCGAACGGGACGTTCGTGGTGAACGGCACCGAGCGCGTCATCGTGTCGCAGATGCACCGGTCGCCCGGCGTGTTTTTCGACCACGACAAGGGCAAGACCCATTCGTCGGGCAAGCTGCTGTTCACCAGCCGGATCATCCCCTATCGCGGCTCGTGGCTCGATTTCGAGTTCGACGCCAAGGACATCGTCTATGCGCGCATCGACCGCCGCCGCAAGCTGCCGGTGACGACGCTGCTCTATGCGCTGGGGCTGACCCAGGAGGGCATCACCGACGCCTTCTTCGACACCGTCGTCTATCGCAAGGAAGGCGACGGCTGGGCCACGAAGTTCTTTCCGGAGCGGGTGCGCGGCGCGAAGCCGACGCACGACATCGTCGACGCCGCCACCGGCGAGATCATCGCCGAGGCGGGAAAGAAGGTCACGCCGCGCACCGTCAAGGAATGGCAGGACCGCGGCGACATCGCCGAGGTGCTGACGCCGTTCTCGGGCGTGGTCGGCCGCTATTCCGCCAAGGACATCATCAACGAGGCGACCGGCGCGATCTGGATCGAGGCCGGCGACGAGCTGACCTGGGAGGTCGACGGCAAGACCGGCGATGTCACCGGCGGCACGCTCAAGGTGCTGCTCGACAACGGCGTGACCGAGATCCCGACCCTCGACATCGACAACATCAACGTCGGCGCCTACATCCGCACCACGATGGCGGTCGACAAGAACTACAACCGCGATCAGTCGCTGATGGACATCTACCGGGTGATGCGCCCGGGCGAGCCGCCGACGGTGGAAGCCGCCAGCGTGATGTTCGACAGCCTGTTCTTCGACTCCGAGCGTTACGACCTCTCGGCGGTCGGCCGGGTCAAGATGAACATGCGCCTCAACCTCGACGCGCCCGACACGCATCGCACGCTGCGCCGCGAGGACATCATCGCGGTGGTGAAGGCGCTGGTGGACCTGCGCGACGGCCGAGGCGAGATCGACGACATCGACCACCTCGGCAACCGCCGGGTGCGCTCGGTGGGCGAGCTGATGGAGAACCAGTACCGCGTCGGCCTGCTGCGCATGGAGCGGGCGATCCGCGAGCGCATGTCGAGCGTCGAGATCGACACGGTGATGCCGCAGGACCTGATCAACGCCAAGCCCGCGGCGGCGGCGGTGCGCGAGTTCTTCGGGTCATCCCAGCTCAGCCAGTTCATGGATCAGACCAACCCGCTCAGCGAGGTGACGCACAAGCGCCGCCTGTCGGCGCTCGGGCCGGGCGGCCTGACGCGCGAGCGCGCGGGCTTCGAGGTGCGCGACGTGCACCCGACGCATTACGGCCGCATCTGCCCGATCGAGACGCCGGAAGGGCCCAATATCGGCCTGATCAACTCGCTGGCGAGCTTTGCGCGGGTGAACAAATACGGCTTCATCGAGACGCCGTACCGCCGGGTCCCCAAGGTGGGCGCGCTGCTGCGGTGGCCGATGCCTCCGATCCATAAC
>JANOEW010000433.1:0-3425 GCA_031413475.1 Amaricoccus sp. | reverse complement strand
CGTTCTGCTCCGGATCGAGCACCTCCAGCATCGCGCTGGCCGGGTCGCCCCGGAAGTCCTGGCCCATCTTGTCGATCTCGTCGAGCAGGATCAGCGGGTTGTTGGTCTTCGCCTTCTTCATCGACTGGATGATCTTGCCGGGCATCGAGCCGATGTAGGTGCGCCGATGGCCGCGGATCTCCGCCTCGTCCCGGACGCCGCCGAGCGAGATGCGGATGAACTCGCGCCCCGTGGCCCGCGCCACCGACTTGCCGAGGCTGGTCTTGCCCACGCCCGGCGGCCCGACGAGGCACAGGATCGGCCCCTTCAGCTTGTCCGAGCGCGACTGCACCGCCAGGAACTCGATGATGCGGTCCTTGACCTTCTCCAGCCCGTAGTGGTCGTCGTCGAGCGTCTTCTGCGCCAGCCCCAGATCCTTCTTGATCTTCGACTTCTTGCCCCAGGGGATCGACAGCATCCAGTCGAGGTAGTTGCGCACCACCGTCGCCTCGGCCGACATCGGCGACATCGAGCGCAGCTTCTTCAGCTCGCCGATCGCCTTGTCGCGCGCCTCCTTCGACAGCTTGGTCTTGCTGATGCGGTCCTCGAACTCGGAGGCGTCGTCCTGGCCCTCGCCCTCGCCGCCCAGCTCGCGCTGGATCGCCTTCATCTGCTCGTTCAGATAATACTCGCGCTGGGTGCGCTCCATCTGGGTCTTGACGCGGCTCTTGATCTTCTTCTCGACCTTCAGCACCGACATCTCGCCCTGCATCTGGCCGTAGATCGCCTCCAGCCGTTCGCCGACGTCGAACTGCTCGAGCAGCCGCTGCTTTTCCTCGAGCTTGATCCCCAAGTGACCGGCGACGGTGTCGGCCAGCTTGGCGGCGCTCAGATTGTCCGAGATCGACGAGACCGCCTCTTCGGGAATGTTGCGGTTGAGCTTCGCATAGCGCTCGAACTCCTCGGCCACCGCCCGGCTCAGCGCCTTGATCGCGGCGGGATCGTTCTCGGTCTCCGTGATCGGCTGCGCCTCGGCCTCGAAATAGGCGTCGTTGTCCAGGAACCGCGTGATCGCGACCCGCATCTTGCCCTCGACCAGCACCTTGACGGTTCCGTCCGGCAGCTTGAGCAGCTGCAGCACGTTGGCGAGCACACCGGTGGCGTAGATGCTCTCCGGCGTCGGCTCGTCCTCGGAGGCGTCCTTCTGGCTCGACAGCAGGATCTGCTTGTCGTCCTTCATCACCGCCTCGAGCGCACGAACCGATTTTTCGCGACCCACGAACAGCGGCACGATCATGTGCGGAAACACCACGATGTCGCGCAACGGGAGGACGGGGAAGCTCTGACTGCTCAGCACTGTCATTGATTTTTTCCTTTGTCCCGGCGACGCGCCCCACCCCGGCCGATCCAGCGGCGGCGCACATCCCTTTACCCGGCAAATGGCGTGCTTCGCAGGACGTTTCAAGGCGAACCCATCCTGCCCGCCCGGCCGGGGGCTGGCAAGGCGATGCGCGCCGGAGTGACCCGTGCCGACGCGGAACCGAAAAGTCGATCCTCGCTTCCGCGCCCGTCCACCACCACGTTCGAGGCCGCTTGAAACGACCGTTCCGACGGCACGACATATCGGTATTTGTTTGCGCGGCTCTCGCGCGGGTTGCGTGGGCCGCAGACCCGAGAAGTGTCGTCAGCATATCGGCAGAGGCGCCCGCGGCGCCCGGAGAGGGAAGATGATCGACTATTACCTCATCATCGACGGCTTCAGGGGACCGTCCATCGCGCAGGACTTCGTGGGCGCCTTCGAGGTCGAGAGCTACACGTTCGACTTCGTCTTCGAGCCGGGCGGACCCGGCGTGCCCGCGACCGCCGACTTCTCCCGCCTGTCCCTCGATCTGGCGTTGGGCGCGGCGCTGACGCCGCTCGCGGGCGCCACGACCCGGGGCGACACGATCCGCTCGGTCCAGCTCGTCGGGGTGACCCCGACCGGCGACATCGTCTACGACCTCAAGCTCGGGACCGTGCGCGTCACCGGTTTCTCCGACGATGCGCCCGGCCCCGACCGGCTGGAGTTCGACTTCGCGGCTGTCGATCTGACCACCCGCGCGCTGGCCCCGGACGGCACGCCCCTGCCGCCGGAAACGTTCCGTTGGGACATCCAGCAAGAAGAGCCGGGGGCCGCCGTGCCCGCGCCGATCCCGGCGGCGGGCTCGGCCGCGGGCGGCGCGTCGGAGTTCTACCTCCAGATGGACGGCCTGTTCGGCGGCGCGGCCGTGCCCGGCCTCCTCGGAGCGTTCGCGGTCGACGGCTACGCGCTCGACATCTTCAGCGACGGCTTCGGCGCCCCGCGGGCGGAGTTTCCGCCGCTCGTCGTCGATCTCGTTCTCGGCGCGGCCGCCCCCGCGCTGCTCGAACTCGCGGCGACCGGCACGGCGATCGGGGAGATACGCCTCGTCGGGTTCGGCGGCCCCGCCGGAATCACCTACGACTTGACGCTCGGAGACGTCGTCGTCACGCGGATCACCGACCGCAGCACCGGATCGGACCGGCTGGAGTTAAGCTACGCCGCGCTCGACCTGACCACCTGGGCGGTGACCAGCGGCGGCGTCCGCGGCCCCGCGACGAGCTTCCGCTGGGACGTCGAAGCCAACCAACCGGGGATCGTCCTGCCCGATCCGACCCCCGCGGGCCCGCGCCAGGGCGTCGGCACGGACCTCGCTTTCTATCTCACGATCGCGGGCGAGAACGGCGGCTCGGACAACCCGGGCTTCCCGGGCGCGTTCGAGATCGACGACTTTCTCCTCGACGTGCAGTCTCCCGTCGGCGCGCGGCCTGACTTCGGGCCGCTGATCGTCGATCTCGACTTCGGCTCGAACCTGCCCGCACTGACGGACCTGCTGGTGCGCGGCGTGACGATCCCGTCGATCCAGCTCGTCGGCGCGACGGCGGCCGGCGTCGCCTACGAGCTGACACTCGGCGAGGTCTCGGTCACGCGCCTCTTCGACACCAGCGCCGGCAAGGACCGGCTCGAATTCGTCTACGCCGAGCTGCAACTGACGACGCGGCCGGTCGACGCCGCTGGCTTGCTCGGGCCGCCCGACACGATCCGCTGGAGCGTCGCGGAGAACGGCCCGGGCGCGTCCATCCCCGATCCGGTCCCGGGCGCGGACCCCGCTTCGGCGGCCGTGCCGCTCGACCGCTTCCTGGTGACCGACGGCCTCGACGGCGGCTCGGCGGCGCAGCCGTTCCCGGGCGCGTTCGAGGCCAGTGGCTACAGCTTCGAGATCACGACGAGCCTCGCGGGCGGCCCCCCGGGCGGTGGCGGGGCGCCGCGACCCTCGTTCGGGCCGCTCGTCGTCGACCTAAATTCCGCGGCGCAGATCGACGCGATCGAAGCGCTCCTGGTGGCCGGGACGGTCGTCACCTCGATCCGGCTCGCCGGGGCCACCACG
>JANOEW010000432.1:0-1980 GCA_031413475.1 Amaricoccus sp. | reverse complement strand
CGGCTCAGCAATCGCCGCCTCACACACCGCCCAATTACGGCGCCCCACGTCTGACAGCGCCGTTTCCACACAGCCTCGGCCGGATTGTGTTGAAGAAGCCGGTTGTTGGCCGGGGCTCGGGCTGATTCACTCGTCGTTGGGACGACGAGGAGTGACGCCGATGATGGGTCCGAGGCAGGTGTCGCAGGGCGCGCTGTTCTATGAGTTCTCGCTCGAGACGCACGTTCCCCCCGACCATCTGCTCCGCCGGATCGACCGGTTCGTTGATCTCGATGACGTCCGGCCGCGACTTGCGCCCCTCTACAGTTCGACGGGGCGGCCGTCGGTCGATCCGGAGCTGATGATCCGGATGCTGCTCGTGGGCTACTGCTTCGGTATCCGCTCGGAGCGGCGGCTGTGCGAGGAGGTCCACCTCAACCTCGCCTACCGCTGGTTCTGCCGGCTCGACCTGGCGGATCGGGTCCCGGACCACTCGACCTTCTCCAAGAACCGGCACGGACGGTTCCGCGACTGCGACCTGCTCCGTCACGTCTTCGAGGCGACGGTGCGCCGGTGCGTCGCGGAGGGGCTCGTCGGCGGCGAGCGTTTCGCGGTCGACGCCAGCCTGATCGAAGCGGACGCGAACAAGCAGCGCTCGACCGCGCGCGAGGACTGGGACCCGGCGGCGATCGATCCCGACACGGCGCCGCGCGCGGTCCGGGAGTATCTCGCGGTTCTCGACGACGCGGCCTTCGGCGCGGCGAGCCCGGTCCAGCCGAAGTTCACCTCGCCCGCCGATCCTGCGGCGCAGTGGACCGGCGCCCAGAAGGGTCACGCCTTCTTCGCCTATGCGACCAACTACCTGGTCGACACCGACAATGCGATCATCGTCGACGTCGAGACGACGCGCGCCATCCGCCAGGCGGAGGTCGGCGCCGCGCGCACCATGATCGACCGCACGATGGACCGCTTCGGCCTCTACCCCGAGCGGCTGATCGCCGACAGCGCCTACGGTTCCGCGCCGATGCTGGGCTGGCTCGTCGAGGAGCGCGGGATCGAGCCGCACATCCCCGTCTTCGACAAGTCGGGCCGCAGCGACGGGACATTCGAGCGCGCCGACTTCACCTATGACCATCGCGCCGACGCCTACGTCTGTCCGGCAGGCAAGACGCTCAAGCAGTTCCACCGGCCGGCCAGCTCCTACGGCACGCCGCGCGGCGGCGTCGATGCCGAGGGCATGATGCGCTATCGCGCCAGCAAGCGCGACTGCGACGTCTGCCCGCTCAAGCCGCGGTGCTGTCCCGGCCAGCCCCAGCGAAAGATCATGCGCTCGATCCACGAGGGCGCGCGCGACATGGCCCGCGAGATCGCCGCGACCGACGAGTACGTCGTCTCGCGGCGCCTCCGGAAGAAGGTCGAGATGCTCTTCGCCCACCTCAAGCGCATCCTGCGCCTCGACCGGCTTCGGCTCCGCGGCCCCTGCGGCGCCCGCGACGAGTTCCACCTCGCCGCCGCCGCCCAGAACCTCCGGAAGCTCGCCAAGCTGAAGGCACCCCCCACAGCGAAGCTCGCATGAGGAGTGCGCGCCTGAATTCCCCTTCAGGACAGCATCGCCCGAACGAATTGCCTGCTGCCTTCTTCAACAAAATCGGCCGAGAGCGGACGTTCAAAAGTCAGAGCCTTCATAAGCAAAGCCCCCTAGGCTCTAGCGGCGCAGCCTCTGCACCGAAGGCAAGAGCGGGCCGTTAACAAAGCTTAAGATTCGGTTGAGATTTTTTGGCTTATATATGAATATCAAATACATGATCGGAGTAGCACGCGTGCGACTCCGGGAGGATCCGGCGCCCGTGGGCCTCCAGGCCGAAGAGGTCGTTTGATGATCGGCGGCGCCAGCGTCCACAGGGTCGGCGACCTCAGCCCTCTCGGCATGGCGTCCAGCCGGGGCCTGGTCGGGAGTGTTCGAGCCATGCTCGCCGCCAACGTCGACCCGAACGAGGCGGC
>JANOEW010000431.1:0-12004 GCA_031413475.1 Amaricoccus sp. | reverse complement strand
AACCCCGCGGCCACACCGCCGCGGGAGTTCCCGTTGAACCAGGCCCGCGCGGAACCGGCGACAATCCGCTGCAGTGCGCACCCGCGGGCACCATGTACTTTTCGATCAGCGTTTGGGCGAGCGCATCCGCATCGATCTCGGGATCGACCGCTGGGTGGTGTTCGGCGGATCCTGGGGGGCGTGTCTGGCGCTGCTCTATGCCCAGGCGCACCCCGAGCGGGTCGAGGCGCTGGTGCTGCGCGGCGTCTTCACCATGACCCGGGCCGAGCTGCGCTGGTTCTATGGCGGCGGCGCCGGCCACTTCTGGCCGGAGCACTGGCGGGCATTCTCGCATATGGCGCCGAAGCCGGAGCGCGACGATCTGATCGGGGCGTATCACAAACGGCTGTTCGGGCCGGACCCGGCCGAGCAGACCCGGTTCGCCCGAGCCTGGGCCGGCTGGGAGAGCGCGCTGGCGGTGATGGACCCGGGCGAGGCGCGCGGATACCCGTCGTCGGCCTACGCGCTCGCCTTCGCGCGGCTGGAGAACCATTATTTCATCAACGACGGTTTCCTCGCCCGTGACGACCAGGTGCTGGCGGGGATGGCGGCGATCCGGGATCTACCGGGGCACATCGTGCAGGGCCGCTACGACATGATCTGCCCGCCGCACACCGCGCTGGCGCTGCACGAGGCCTGGCCGGGATCGCGGCTGAAGATCGTCGGCAACGCCGGGCATGCCCTGTCCGAGCCGGGGATCACGGCGGAGCTGGTCGCGGTGATGGACGGGCTGCGGAGATAGGCTCTGGGCGCATGGCGGGCAGGAGGAACGAGAGATGAAGATCACCGTCGACATCGACTGCACCCCCGAGGAGGCGCGCAGCTTTCTCGGGCTGCCGGACGTCAAGCCGATGCAGGAGCACCTGATGCAGGAGCTGCAGGAGCGCATGAGCGCCGGCCTGCGCGCGATGCAGCCCGACGAGATGCTCCGGATCTGGCTGCCCGCGAACCTGAAGAACGTCGAACAGATGTACGACGCCTTGCTGCGGATGGGCGGGGTCAAGCGCGACTGAAGCGGCTCGGCTCAGCCGGCGGCGTCCCCGCGGCGGAAGACGATCAGCACCACGCCCGAGCCCGCGGGCGCCACGAACGCGGCGGGTCGCCGGCGCGATGGATCGGCGGCGTCGTCCGCGATGGTCAGCGCGTCGCCCTCGAGCCGGTAGATGCCCTGCCAGACCGCGCCCTCGGCCAGGCCCGCGTCGTGGGTGAAATCGATCGCCGGAGGCGAGGCCGCCGGATCGGCGCTCCAGGCCCCGGAATAGAGTGCGGCGCCGTCGGCGCCGTCGATCCTGAAGGCGTCGCCGTCGAAGCTCAGCACATGGCCGATCAGGTCCGGGGCGGCGGCGCCCTCGCGCTCGGCCTCGGTCGCCGTCCAGATGCCCGACATCGCCGGCTCGTCGGCCGCCGCGGCCACGGCGGCGAAAAGCGCCAGTCCTGCGATCATGGTCCGCATCGGTGATCTCCCGGTCAGCTTCGGCCCGACGATACCGTCGGGCGAGGCGCTTCGTCGATTCGTTATCAGAGCGAGCTGAGCGCGCGCCGCACGAACGTCGCTCAGGCCTTCCTGCCGAAGAGCCGAGCGAACCAGCCCGGTTTCTTCGCCGGTCCCTGGGCGGGCGCAGCCGGCTTTGCGGCCGCCGGGCCGGCGGCCGCCACGCGCGGCGAGGGAGGCACGGGCGAGATCGGCGCAACCATGGCCGCCGGCGCCGCCTCGGCCGCGGCGATCACCGGCGTGGCGGCGGGCGCCGCCACCTCGACCGCCGGGCCCTCGACGGCTGCCTGGAAGTTCTCGAAGAACTGGTCCGCCATCTTCTTGGCGAAGCCGTCGATCAGCCGGCTGCCGAGCTGCGCCAGCTTGCCGCCCACGTTCGCCTTGACGTCGTAGGTCAGCAGCGTGCCGCCGTCCTTGTCCTCGAGCCGCACGTCGGCCCCGCCCTTGGCGAACCCCGCGGCCCCGCCCTTGCCCTCGCCCGAGATGGTGTAGGATACGCCCGGCATGACGTTCGACAGTTGCACCGCGCCATGGAAGGTCGCGCTCACCGGCCCGACCTTCTGCTTGACCGTCGCCGCGAAGCCGGCCTCCGGGCTGCCGGTCATCTCCTGGCAGCCGGGGATCGCGGTCTTCAGAACCTCGGGATCGTTCAGCGCCGCCCAGACCGTCGCGCGGTCGGCCGCGATCTGGCGCGAGCCTGTGAGTTCCATCTTCGATGCCCTCCCCTGATGACGGGCGGACCATAGCGCCAAAGCGTCGCAGGCGCGAGGGGCCGCCGTTAGCCTTTTGGTCCTAAACGGGGCGGTCTTTTGGCCCTTCAAGACGACCTGTGGCGAGGGCGGGGGCCGAGATCGCGGCGCGATCGATGACCTCCACTCGGTTCACGCCGCTGTTTTTTCGGGCGCTTCGCGCAGGAAACCAGCGAGTCGGCGATCAAAGTAGCGACTGGCAAAGACGACCTACACATCAGCGTCGCCAGCGTCATCCGGCGCCCCGCCTCGAACAGGACCCCGACACGCGCGGCGCGCCGGGTGGCCTCCCGCGCGTCCCGCGTTCGCAGGGCGACGACGACATGCTGGCGGGTATTCGAGCCGCGCCGTGCTAACGCCGGGTGAACGAGCGGGCGGCGGCGGAACAGGAAAACGTCGCCCCGGCGGGCGACATACGCCGCTCCCCGATTTGGGGCACTCAGCCTATTTTCGTTCGGAATCAGGGCATGGCTGGGGCGGGAGGATTCGAACCTCCGGATGACGGTACCAAAAACCGTTGCCTTACCGCTTGGCGACGCCCCAATTGAGGTTTCACTAGCCGCTGGCCGGTCCGTTCACAATATGAAACGCCGAACTCGGAACGTCTCTGGCGCCGGCAACCAGGCATCGGAGCCGGTTGCCGTCGACATCGGCCGGTAGCAAGTCGGCGTCCGGTGCGCGGGCAGGCCACAGCGTCGGGGTGAAGGAGAAGCCCCACCGTAGAGTGCGTTCCGCCGTCGGCCACCGCCACGGCGAAGGACGGCCGGAAGCCGCCACCGGCCAGGTTCGGGCATCGGGCAAGTCGACGCGGCGTCGCGCGACAAGGGCCGGCGAGGAAACCAGCACCTTGTCGATGCGACGGGCGTCGAGGTCCACGGCCTCGAATCGCCAGCGGTCGTTCTCGAAGCGCTCGCCGACCCCGGGGAAAGGCTCTGGAACTGGCCCGCCGCGGAGCGACACGTTCGGAATCGCGCTGCGCGAACTGCTTGGGCACGCCTCATGCTCGCCGAAGTCCCGTTCGCCGCGATGCAGCCCCGAAATCCAGCCCGAGGCGCCGCAAACGGCTTGCACCGCGACGCAAGACCTTGGAACACTCACCGAAAATCGAGGGGAGGATCAGCGATGAAAACGATTCAGGGTCCCGCCCTGTTTCTGGCGCAGTTCGCCGGCGACCAGGCGCCGTTCGACAGCTGGGACGGCATTACCAGATGGGCCGCCTCGATCGGCTACGCCGGCGTGCAGATCCCGTCCTGGGACGCCCGCCTCTTCGACCTCGCCAAGGCCGCGTCCTCCAAGACCTACTGCGACGAGATCAGAGGCGTCGCGGCCGCCAACGGCGTCGCGGTCACCGAGCTCTCGACCCATCTCCAGGGCCAGTGCGTCGCGGTCCACCCCGCCTACGACGCAGGATTCGACGCCTTTGCCGCGAAGAAGGTCCACGGCAACCCCAAGGCCCGCCAGGAATGGGCGGTCGATCAGGTGATGAAGTCGCTCACCGCCTCGAAAAACCTCGGCCTGACCGCCTCGGTCACCTTTTCCGGCTCGCTCGCCTTCCCCTATATCTACCCCTGGCCACCGCGCCCCGCAGGCCTGATCGAGACCGCCTTCGACGAACTCGCCCGCCGCTGGAAGCCGATCCTCGATCACGCCGAGGACTGCGGCGTCGATCTCTGCTACGAGATCCACCCCGGCGAGGATCTGTTCGACGGCACGACCTACGAGATGTTTCTCGACCGCGTCGGCGGCCACGCGCGGGCCAACATCCTCTACGACCCGTCGCACTTCCTGCTGCAACAGCTCGACTATCTCGACTTCATCGACATCTACCGCGACCGCATCCGGATGTTCCACGTCAAGGACGCCGAGTTCAACCCGACCGGTCGTCAGGGCGTCTATTCCGGCTACGCCCCCTGGCCGCAACGCGCCGCCCGTTTCCGCTCGCTCGGCGACGGCCAGGTCGACTTCGGCGCGATCTTCTCGAAGATGGCAGTGAACGGCTTTCCCGGCTGGGCGGTCGTCGAGTGGGAATGCTGCATCAAGGACTCCATGGACGGCGCCCGCGAAGGCGCGGAGTTCGTCAAGGCCCACATCATCCGGGTGACCGAAAGTTCCTTCGAGAACTTCATCAGCCAGGGCGCCGACGATGCTGCCAATCGCCGCATGCTCGGGATCGGATGACGACCATGAAGATCGGCTTCAACCTCCTGCTCTGGACCCCGCACGTCACCGAGGCGCACCTGGGCCTGCTCGCCACGATCAAGGCCGCCGGCTACGACGGCGTCGAGGTCCCCGTCTTCGGCGGCGACCCCGCGCACTACCGCTGGCTCGGCGAGCGCATCGCCGACGCCGGCCTCGCCGTGACCACGGTCGGCCTCATACCCGACCCTGCCCACAGCCCGATCTCCGACGACGCCGCCTCCCGCGCCGCCGGCCTCGACCACCTGAAATGGCTGGTCGACTGCTCGAAGGCGCTGGGCGCCGAGGTGCTCTGCGGCCCCTTCCACCAACCGCTCGGCATTTTCTCCGGCGCCGGCCCCACGGCGGAGGAAATCGACCGCGTCGTCGAGGCGCACCAAGCGATGGCCGACTACGCCGCGCCCGACCTCACCCTGGGAGTGGAGACGCTGAACCGCTTCGAGTGCTACGTGCTGAACACTGCCGAGCAAGCCGCGGCCCTCGTCGCGCGGGTCGACCGGCCGAACTACGGCTATCTCTACGACACTTTCCACGCCAATATCGAGGAGAAGGACCCGGTCGGAGTCATCGCCCCGACCGCCAGGGCCATCGTCCACGTCCACATTTCCGAGAACGACCGCGGCACGCCGGGCCGCGGCCACACCCCGCTCGCCGCGACGCTGCGGGCGCTGCAGGCCGCAGGCTACGACCGCTGGCTCACCATCGAGGCGTTCGGTCTCGCGTTGCCCGAAGTCGCCGCCGCGACCCGGGTCTGGCGCAAGTTCTTCACCGACGAGGACGAGGTGGTTCGCGAGGGCATCCGGGCGATCCGCGCCGGGCTGGCGAGCTGACAGGGAGAGGCGCATGAGCAGCGAAGGAAACGCCGAGACCCGCGCCCCGCGCATCCGGCTGGGCATGGTCGGCGGCGGCGAAGGCGCCTTCATCGGCGCGGTCCACCGGATGGCGGCCCGCCTCGACGGCGAGTTCGAGCTCGTGGCCGGCGCGCTCAGCTCCACCCCCGAGAAGTCGGCCCGCTCGGGCCGCGCCCTCGGTCTCGAGGCGGCGCGATCCTACCCCGATTTCAACGAGATGGCGCGGCGCGAGGCTAGGCGAAAGGACGGGATCGAGGCCGTGGCGATCGTCACCCCGAACCACATGCACGCCCCGGTCGCCCGCGCGTTCCTGCGCCGCGGCATCCACGTGATCTGTGACAAGCCGCTGACCGCGACACTGCCCGAGGCGAAGAAGCTCGCGCGGCTCGCGCACCAGTCCGACGCGCTGTTCATGCTCACGCACAACTACACCGGCTATCCGATGATCCGGCAGGCGCGGGAGATGATTGCCGCGGGCGCGCTCGGCTTGCTCCGCGTCGTCCAGGTCGAATACGCCCAGGACTGGCTCTCGACCGACCTCGAAGCCACGGGCCAGAAACAGGCCGACTGGCGCACCGACCCTGCGCGCACCGGCGCCGGCGGCTCGACCGGCGACATCGGCACCCACGCCTTCAACCTCGCGACCTTCGTCACCGGGCTGCGGCTCGAAAGCCTCGCCGCCGACCTGCAGACCTTCGTGCCCGGCCGCCGCGTCGACGACAACGGCCACGTGCTGCTGCGCTTCGAGGGCGGCGCCCGGGGCATGCTCTGGTGCAGCCAGGTCGCGCCCGGAAACGAAAACGCGCTCCGGCTGCGCGTCTACGGCGACAAGGGCGGGCTCGACTGGGCGCAGGAGGATCCGAACTATCTCTGGCACATGCCGCTGGGCGAGCCGAAGCGGCTGATCACCCGCTCGGGCGCGGGGGCGGGTCCGGCGGCGGCGCGTGTCTCGCGGGTGCCCGCCGGGCATCCGGAGGGCTACCTCGAAGGCTTCGCCACCCTCTACGCCGAGGCCGCCCGCGCCATCCGCGCCCGCAAGGCCGGGCTGCCGGTTCCGCCCGAGGTCCTCTTTCCCACGATCGACGATGGGGTCGCCGGTGTCGCTTTCGTCGATGCCTGTGTGCGATCCTCGGCCAGGAACGGGGCCTGGATCACGACGTGACCAGGCGGTGGAGGCTGGCTCGCCCGAAGCGCGGGCCGGATCCAACGCGTGGCGCGTCTCGACGCTCAGCGGCGACAGGCTGACCCGGCAGGTCCGAACATCGGCTCCATCCCGGGGTGATGTGTGATGGGGGCTCCAGGTGAACCGTTTCACGCGGGTCTTCAGAGCGTCCGAGCTTGGACATGCCGTAACAGTATGAAATTTAACAGTTTAAGAGTTAACGGGAGTCGCTCCTGCCGCTCCGACCGGATCGGAGCGCAGGCTGCGACCGAGCGGCACAACCGGATGCCCAATGAGTTGACATGGCTTTGTCGTTCAAAACAGGTAAGCCGGCTGACAGGCGCGGGGCCACGCTCTTGCGGCGCTGCTGCCTTTGTGGTCCCCTGAACCATCCTCCAAGTTGCGGAGACGCGCCATGCTCGACCAGACCGATCTCACGTCGCATTTGAAGGACGCCTCCCTGCTCGTGGACAAGGCCTTCATCGCCGGCGAATGGATCGCCGCGGACAGCGGCAAGAGTTTCCCGGTCACCAACCCCGCCCGCGGCGACGTGATCGCCACCGTGCCCGACATGGCCGAAGCCGAAGCCGCGCGCGCCATCGACGCGGCCTATGTCGCGCAGAAATCCTGGGCGAAGAAGACCGGCAAGGAGCGCGCCGCCATCCTGCGCGCGTGGTTCGACCTGATGGTCGCCAACGCCGACGACCTCGCCGCGATCCTGACCGCCGAGATGGGCAAACCGCTGGCCGAGGCGCGCGGCGAGGTCCTCTACGGGGCCAGCTTCGTCGAATGGTTCGCCGAGGAAGCCAAGCGGGTCTACGGCGAGACTATCCCAGGCCACCAGGCCGACAAGCGCCTGCTGGTGATCAAGCAGCCCATCGGCGTCGCCGCATCGATCACGCCGTGGAATTTTCCCAACGCGATGATCGCCCGCAAAGTCGCGCCCGCTCTCGCCGCCGGCTGCGCCTTCGTGGCGAAGCCCGCGGGCGAAACGCCGCTGTCGGCGCTTGCCATGGCGGTGCTGGCTGAGCGCGCCGGCGTGCCCAAGGGGCTGTTCAGCGTCATCACCTCGAAGTCGAGCGCGAAGATCGGTAAGGTGTTCTGCGAGAACCCGAAAATCCGCAAGCTGACCTTCACCGGCTCGACCGAGGTCGGCCGCATCCTGCTGGCGCAGGCGGCGGGCCAGGTGATGAAATGCTCGATGGAGCTCGGCGGCAACGCGCCGTTCATCGTGTTCGACGACGCCGATCTCGACGCCGCCGCCGACGGCGCGATGATCTCCAAATACCGCAACAACGGCCAGACCTGCGTCTGCGCCAACCGCATCTACGTCCAGTCCGGGGTCTACGACGCCTTCGCGGCGCGGCTCGCCGCCCGGGTCGCCGCGATGAAGGTCGGCGACGGTTTCGAGGCCGGCGTCACCACCGGCCCGCTGATCACGCCCGCCGCGGTCGACAAGGTCGAGGAGCACATCGCCGACGCCGTCGCCAAAGGCGCGGTGATCGCCGCCGGCGGCAAGCGCCACGCCCTCGGCGGCACCTTCTTCGAGCCGACGATCCTGACCGGCGTCACCCGCGCGATGATGCTGGCCAGCGACGAGACCTTCGGCCCGGTCGCGCCGTTGTTTCGCTTCGAGACCGAAGCCGACGTGATCGAACAGGCCAACGACACCATCTTCGGCCTCGCGTCCTATTTCTACGCCCGCGACCTGTCCCGCGTGTGGCGGGTGGCGGAGGCGCTCGAATACGGGATGGTCGGGATCAACACCGGGCTGATTTCGACCGAGGTGGCGCCGTTCGGCGGCGTGAAGCAGTCCGGGCTCGGGCGCGAGGGTTCGCGGCACGGCATCGAGGACTACCTCGAGATCAAGTATCTCTGCATGAGCGTCTGACGGTGCCCGGCTTCGTCTATCTCGCAGGCGCCTGCGGCGGCGCGCCGGTCGGCGGCGGCGGCCGTGACCTGGCCGAGGCGGCGGCGCGGCTCGCCGGCGAGGCGAGCGAGGTTGCGGCGCAACGGCAGCCGGCGCCGACGCCCTGCGACGTGCCGGTCGATCCGGCGATCGTCGCGGACCGGGGCGAGGGGCCGCGCGTGGCGGCAATCAATCTGATGCAAGGACGCCCGGTCGCCGCGCCGATGGCGGCGATCTTCCCTTCGGTTGCGGCCGCGCCGGACGTTCGCGCTGCCGTCGCCCAGCGGCCTGCCGGTGGTCTGCGCCATGTCGCGGGACGCCGAGGGCGGCGGCCTGGCGTTCGGCCTCAAGGCCGCGCTCAAGCCGGGGCTGGCGATCGCCGGAGCGCTGATCGAGCTTCTGCAGATGGAGATCGGCCTCGAAATCGCCGTCGCGCCGCGCAGGGCGGCGAGACCCCGAACGACGCGGTCGCTCTGGGTCTCGCCGCCTTGAACCCCGACGGCTTCGACGGGTTCGCGCCGCGGCCGCATGGGATGCGGACCGAATTGTTCGCACGGATGCGCGGGGCGTTCGCGGCGCAAAAAAAGCGGCGACCGTAGCCGCCGCAGTGGTCAGGGAGGAAGCAAACCGGACGCATCGGTCTGCGGCGGAGCCCGGCGTCGTCAGCGGCACTGGGCGATGGTGTAGTCGCCCATGCGGGCGAGGAAGGTCTCGAGCGGCGACATCTCCGGGCCGAAATGGCGGTGGTAGATGTCGTCGTAGAATTTCGGCAGCTTGTAGGGCGCCGTGCCGGCCGGCCCCTCCAGATTGTCCTTGCGCGCCTTCATCAGGTCGCGCTCGGGCAGCCGGATGATCAGCACGTCGGGCCTGCCCTGGACGAACTCCACGTCCTTGATGTTGGCGGGCACCTTCGCGATGCCGTCGAGCTGGCGGCGCAGGTCGTCGACGCAGTCCGGTCGGGTGTCGTGATAAAGAGTCCAGTCCGCCACGAGCCGGCCAAGCTCGATATAGTCCGCGACCTCGACGAGGCCGGCGGGGCTTTCGGCTGAGTTCTGGTCGTCGAGCATGGTCGCCTCCGGGGGCTGTCGCTTGGACGGGTTGGGGCTGGTCGGACGGTCGTGGTCGCTCTGGTGGAGGCGGGCCCCGTCCGGAAATTTGTAGTGCCGCTGCAGAACCTCGATCAATTCGGCCATGCGGGTCGGCACGGCTCCGCGGAACACCGTCTCGCGGGCGAGGGCAAGGTCCTCGGCCGGCGCGGGTTCGGGCAGCGCGCCGGTCAGGGTCTCGGCCATGAGGATCGAGCCGACCGCGCCGAGGCTGCGGCCCTGGGCGTCTTCCTCGGCCTCGATCATCAGGAACAGCGTCAGCGGCGGATCCTCGGCGAGCGTTTTCTTCAGCTGCGGGGCGATGTCCACGTCCGCCAGCCAATCGGCCAGGCGGGCATGCCGACGGCGCTCGTCCTGCGCGAAGCACCCCTCAAGCAACCCGGGCGCCACCGCCCCGATCCGGGCGACGAGCGACCGGATGCTGGGCATGGGACCTTCGGACGGCGAACCGTTCCGGGTAGACGCGACCAGATCGCGCAGGACGAGACCATCGTTCGGCGACGGCGCGTCGAGGCCGACCCCCCCGCCGAGACGGAAGGGGCGGGCCACGTGCGGACCGAGCGCGCGCGCGCGTTGCGCCTTTGTTGCGCCGAGATCGAAAAAGCGGGAGAAGTCGAGCAGCCAGTCCTCGGTCAGCGGCATGTCCGACGGCCGACCGGTGCTCGTTTGCCGGACGAGGCTCCGCAAGCCCTCGAACCGGCGTTCGTCGTTCAGCGCGTAGACCTCGCGCACGAGGCAGTGCCCGACCCGAGCGACGCCGGTCAGGAAGCTGCGCGGCATCGCGGTCAGCGGCGCGGTCGACAGCCGGTCGGGCGCCTCCCTGGCGTAACGGCCGCGGACCGCCGGCAGCAGCCAGGTTCCGAGCACGTCGTGAACGAGTGTGTTGCGGTAGACGTGGCGAGTCACGCGACGGGCCGCCTCGAAAGCCGACTCGGGATCGGCGCAGCGATCGGCGACGGCCGTCGCCAGCGCGTTGTGCAGCAGCGCCCACAGCGTCTGGACCTGTCCGAGCAAAAGGTTCGAGTCCGAGAAGGTGTTCGGGATCAGCACCTCGCTGCGGGTCTCGGCGCCGTTGCTGTCGAGATGCGGGCAGGCGGTACGGGGCAGGTCGCGCGTGGCGCCCCAGGCGGGCGAGTTCCAGGCGGGCCGGGCGCGACCGACGCGCAGGAGGCTGCGCGGCTCGCCCGGGCCGGTCGGCACCTGATAGGCGAAGGCGTCGTGGCGGGGGCCGTCGCCGTAGATCAGGGCCAGGTCGAGCCGCGGCCCGCCAAATCTGTCCTCGCGGCCGTGCAGATCGAGGTCGTGGATCGCGAACTGGGCGAGGTAGGTCGCCCCAGCGGGAATGCCGGATTCGGCGCCCGGCTTGCGGGTCTTGCCGATCTTCGCGGCGATCGCCGCGAGGGCCTTCGCGCTTTCGCCTTCACCGGCGTCGTCGAAGGCCGCGAAGCGGGTGTCGGCGTCGGCGTCGGCCAGGATCGGCACGGCTTTCCAGCGGGTCTCGGTCGCGTCTTGCATGGATTCCTCGGTCCCGTTTGCTCTTTGTTGACGGAGGTTAACCATGGCCAGCGTTACGCCAGCGTGACAGCCACCCGTTCCGCGAGCAGGACGGAGGAGATCAGGCGGAAACGGCCTCGCCGATCACGCGCCGCGGCAGGGCGATGCCGTCGGTGGCCCGGAAAACATGCGCGAATTCCGGGCGAAAGGCGATGCGGGCGCGATCGCCGCGGCGGATGCCGGTCTGTCCCGGGAGATGCGCCGTCAGTGCGAGGCCGTCCTCGGCGCGGCAGTAGAGATAACAATCGCCGCCGAGCTGCTCGATGCTCTGCACGTCGACCGAATGGCCTTCCGCCGCCACCTCGAGATGTTCGGGGCGCAGGCCGAGTTCGACCGAATCGCCGGGACCGACGCCATCGGCCGCGACGCCGGCCGCATAGCGTCGGCCGGCCGCATCGCGCAGATCGAGGCCGGCCGGCGTCACCGCCTCGACGGTGCAGGCGACGAAGTTCATCCGCGGGCTGCCGATGAAGCCGGCGACGAAGCGGTTGGCAGGGGTGTTGTAGAGGTCGAGCGGCGAGCCCGCCTGCTCGATCCGGCCCGCGCGCAGCACCACGATCTTATCGGCCATGGTCATGGCCTCGACCTGGTCGTGGGTGACGTAGATCATGGTGTTGCCCAAGCGGCGGTGCAGGTCGGCGATCTCGCCGCGCATGGTCACGCGCAGCTCGGCGTCGAGGTTCGAGAGCGGCTCGTCGAAGAGGAACACGCGGGGCTCGCGGACCACCGCGCGGCCGATCGCGACGCGCTGGCGCTGGCCGCCGGAGAGCTGGGTGGGGCGGCGGTCGAGGTAGGGGTCGAGCTGGAGCATGCGCGCGGCTTCGGCGATGCGGGAGGCGACCTCGGCCTTGGGCGTCTTGATGTTCTCGAGCCCGAACGCGAGGTTCTGGCGCACGGTCATGTGCGGGTAGAGCGCGTAGGTCTGGAACACCATGGCAAGGCCGCG
>JANOEW010000430.1:0-1937 GCA_031413475.1 Amaricoccus sp. | reverse complement strand
AACGACGCGGCCGCGACGATCTTGATGGTCGCGAGCGGCACGACCGTTGCCAGCCAGCTCCCGGCCGCCGCCGCCATCAAGTGGTTGGCGATGGTGGCGACGAGGACGCCCCACATGACCGTCTGCCAGCGGAACTTGGTGGCGAAGGCCATAGCAAGCAACTGGGTCTTGTCGCCCATCTCCGCCAGGACGACAAACGCCAGGGACGCAAGAAACGCCGTCATGCGAACCTGCCGGCCCGGCCGGAGCCTGCTTTTTTCCTGCGCAGCATTCACCCTCCCCTGTAAAAAAAAACCTTTGCCGCAGCACCAGTGCGCCGCGACAAAGGTCTCGCCTGTTCAGTTTCCCGAATCCGGCGCCACCGGGCCCTCACGGGCCGTGCTGACGATGGTGGCCGGTTCAGCTACTCCCCCTTGCTGCTTTCAGCCTAGCAGGGACGATCGCGCTGCGTCAAGCGTGCGGGATTTGTCGCCAGCACCGTGAGGCTCATGCCTTGACAAAGCATCTGCCCTGCCCGGAGAATCGCCGCCGTCATGAGCCAGATCACCACCCGCACGGCCTCTTCGCGGTAATAGGGGGCCATGAATCCTGAAGTCCGACGCCGGTTGGCGCAGCTCGCATGCGGTCTCCTCGTGTTCGCCGTCACGCTCCTGCGGCGCCGGGCTCCGCGAAGAGCCGGCGCGGTAGACGCCGAGGGCGAGAGGTCCCTCGGCGCTGCTGATGTGGGCGGCCTGCTCCTGGGGGCGCGTTCATTGACAAATCCCGGCCTTGCCTTAGAATTCCCAGCCTCATGAGAATAATCGCCCTCACCCATACCCAGCCGTGGTGCGTCGCGTGAGCCAAGACCTGCGCGAGCGGCTGGACGGGCTCGTGGATCTGCTCGAAGAGATCGCCGGCAATCCCAGCCTGCTGGCTGAACTTTCCTCTGAGGAGCGCACGCGCCTGATCCAGGCCGCCGGCCGGATCTTCAACCCGGACACCGTGGCCCGGCGCCACCTGGTCAAGGCGATCGGAAAGCAGCGCAAAGCGGCGCGCGCGACCAGGGACGACCGGGCGTTGCACGCGACCGGCATCCGGACACTGCGCCGCCAGCCGGCCTTCACGACGCCCAACGTGTTCGCGCCGCCATCATTCGACCCCGCCGACGTGCCGCCGGGCGAAACCGACGAGGACAGGGCGCGCTCCGGCGCGGCCGAAACGGTCGGCGAGAAGCACTGCTATGTCTGCAAGGAGCACTACACCGGGCTGCACCATTTCTACGATCAGCTCTGCCCGCCGTGCGCGGCGCTGAACTTCGTGAAGCGAACGGAATTGGCCGATCTCCGCGGTCGGGTCGCGCTCCTGACGGGCGGGCGCGTCAAGATCGGCTTCCAGGCCGGGCTCAAGCTCCTGCGTTCGGGGGCGCACCTGATCGTCACGACGCGCTTCCCGCGCGACGCCGCCTCACGCTTCGCGCGCGAGGCCGATTTCCCGAAGTGGCAGAGCCGCCTCGAGGTGCACGGCCTCGACCTCCGGCATTCGCCGAGCGTCGAGCTGTTCGCGCGCTACCTCACGCAGACGAAGGACCGCCTCGACATCCTCATCAACAACGCCGCGCAGACGGTGCGGAGGCCGGCCGGATTCTACGCGCACATGCTCGAGCTCGAGCAGCGTCCCGCCGACTCGTTGCCCCCGCAGATCCAGGCGGTGCTGCGCGGCCACGAGGCGTGCAAGGCTGCCATGTCGATCGGCCCCGGCGATCACGGCGAGCATGCCCTCGTGTCAGGCGGCCGCGGGAGCGGCGACGCGACAGGCTTCGTGGCGTGGCGCGGGGACGGACCGGGCGTCGGGATCCGCTCGTCCGCCCAGCTCTCGCAGGTGCCGTGCGCCTACGACGACGCGACGAACGACGCCGAGATCTTCCCCGCCGGCCAGGCCGACGCCGATCTCCAGCAGAT
>JANOEW010000429.1:0-1517 GCA_031413475.1 Amaricoccus sp. | reverse complement strand
CCCCGGGAGCACGCCGACCTCGCCCCGGCCCTCGGAATGGATTTCGAAACCGGCACGCGGCTGTCCGGCGCCCGCTTCACCTTCCTGCGCGGCGACATGGCCCGCCTCCACCGCGCACTCGGTCAGTTCATGCTCGACGTGCAGACCCGCGAGCACGGCTATTCGGAGTGCAATCCGCCGGTGCTCGTCAAGGACGAGGCGATGTACGGCACCGACAAGCTGCCGAAGTTTGCTGAGGATAGTTTCAAGACTGCCCTGACTGTGAGCCGTGACTGGCTTGAGGAGCAAGTCGAGAACGCGATGACCGACGTCGGCGGCTTCTCTGAGCTTCCGTGGGAAGCGCTTGAGAAAGTGACACGGGAAGCGATCGCTAAAATCCTCAAGGTCAATGCTGAGGGAACGCACTATTCCCGCCGCTGGCTCATCCCCACCAGCGAAGTCAGCCTCACCGCCAGCGTCATGGGCGAGCTGCTCGACGAAGCCGCACTGCCGATGCACCTCACCGCGCTCACCCTATGCTTCCGCTCCGAGGCAGGCGCGGCGGGGCGCGATACGCGCGGGTTCATCCGCCAGCACCAGTTCGAAAAGTGCGAGCTCGTCAGCATCGTGCGGCCCGAAGACTCCGAGGCCGAGCATGGCCGCATGGTCCGCGCGGCGGAAACCATCCTCGAACGCCTCGAACTGCCCTACCGCAAGCTGCTGCTGTGCACCGGCGACATGGGCTTCGGCGCGCGCAAGACCTTCGACCTCGAAGTCTGGCTCCCCGGCCAGGGCGCTTACCGCGAAATCAGCTCGTGCTCGAACACCGGCGACTTCCAGGCCCGCCGCATGAACACCCGCTACCGTGTCGCGGGCGAGAAACGGACCGAGTTCGTCCACACCCTGAACGGCTCCGGCCTCGCGGTCGGGCGGACGCTGGTGGCGGTGATCGAGAACTATCAGAACGCCGACGGCAGCGTGACCGTGCCGGATGTCTTGCTGCCCTATATGGGCGGCGTCTCAACACTTACTCCCCGTTCACCCTGAGCTTATCGAAGGGCCGCCCTTCTTCGCTATGAGCCACGCAATCAAAGGAAATACAGTGCTACGACAAGCTCAGCACGAACGGACCGGGGGGCTGGCCCTGTGAGAATCCTCCTCACCAATGACGACGGCATCAATGCCCCCGGCCTCAAGGTGCTGGAGGAGATCGCGCGCCAGTTTTCCGATGATATCTGGATCTGCGCGCCGTCCGAAGAGCAATCGGGCGCGGGCCATTCGCTTACGCTGACCCGCCCGGTGCGGTTGCAGAAGCTGGGCGAGCGGCGCTTTGCGGTCACCGGCACGCCGACCGACTCTGTGATGATGGCGCTGCGCACGGTGATGCCAGAGGCCCCCGACATCATCCTCTCAGGCGTCAACCGCGGCGCGAACCTGGGCGATGACATCACTTACTCTGGCACTGTTTCCGCTGCGATCGAGGGCGCGCTGGCGGGCATCCGCTCGGTCGCCTTCAGCCAGGTCTATGCCCGCGAAGG
>JANOEW010000428.1:0-1777 GCA_031413475.1 Amaricoccus sp. | reverse complement strand
CAGTGCCCCTTCGCCGACGATCGCCGCGCCGTAGCGCGCGGGCAGGTTGAGCACGACGGGCGACTGGCGGTAGAGCGTCGCGTCGAGTCCCGCCGACGCGAGTCGCGCCTCGCACAGCGCGATCGCGTCGCCGTCGGCGTCGACGCCCTGGATCGCGACACCCGCGCGCCTGAGGGGCACGAGGAGCCGGCCGCTGCCGCAGGCGACGTCGAGCACGGTTCCGTCCGCCGACGCGAGACGCGCCGACCACCAGGCGACCTCGGCGTCGTCCGCCGTCCCCTCGTCGATCGCGCGGAACCGCGCGGCGAGCGCGCTCGACACGGTCGTGCGCGTCAGGCGCGCTCGAGCACGAGCGCGATGCCCTGACCGACCCCGATGCACATCGTCGCGACGGCGTAGCGCGCGCGCCGCTGCTCGAGCTCGATCATCGCGGTGGTCGCGAGCCGCGCACCCGAGGCGCCGAGCGGGTGCCCGAGCGCGATCGCGCCGCCGTTCGGGTTCACCTGCGGCGCGTCATCGGGGAGGCCGAGGTCGCGCAGCACCGCCAGCGCCTGCGCCGCGAAGGCCTCGTTGAGCTCGATCACGTCGATGTCGCCGATCGCGAGCCCGGCGAGGGCGAGCGCCTTGCGCGTCGCGGGCGCCGGCCCGACCCCCATGATGCGCGGCGGCACGCCGGCCACCGCCGCGGCGACGACGCGGGCGCGAGGCGTCAGCCCGTGCGCGCGCGCGGCCGCTGCGGACGCCACGATCACCGCGCAGGCGCCGTCGTTGACACCGGACGCGTTGCCCGCGGTCACGCTGCCGTAGGGCTTCACGATGCCCTTCAGCTTCGCGAGCGCGTCGAGCGTGGTCGCGCGCGGGTGCTCGTCGCAGGCGACTACGGTCGCATCGCCCTTCCGCGACGGAATGGAAACGGACACGATCTCGCGCGCAAGCCGGCCCGACGCGATTGCAGCCGCCGCGCGCTGCTGCGAGCGCAGCGCGAAGGCGTCCTGGTCGGCGCGCGCGATGCGGAACTCGGCGGCGACGTTCTCCGCCGTCTCCGGCATCGAATCGATGCCGAAGCGCGCCTTCATCAGCGGGTTGACGAAGCGCCAGCCGATCGTCGTGTCCTCGAGTTTCGCGGCGCGCGACCACGGCTCGGACGCCTTGCCCTGGACGAAGGGCGCACGCGACATGCTCTCGACGCCGCCGGCGATCACGAGCGACTGCTCGCCCGCGCGGATCGCGCGCGCGGCGATCGCGATCGCGTCGAGGCTCGAGCCGCACAGCCGGTTGACGGTCGTTCCCGCGACGCACTCGGGCAGTCCGGCCAGCAGCGACGCCATGCGCGCGACGTTGCGGTTGTCCTCGCCGGCCTGGTTCGCGCAGCCGTAGACGACGTCGTCGACCGCCGCCCAGTCGACGTGCCCGTTGCGCTCCATCAGCGCGCGGATCGGGATCGCGGCGAGGTCGTCGGTGCGGACCTGCGCGAGCGCGCCGCCGTAGCGACCGATGGGCGTGCGAATCGCGTCGCAGAGGAAAGCGTCGGGCATGGCGGAGTCGAGCGTGCGATGGCGAGCGGCAAGTATGCGCCTCGGTCCGCGAGGCGTCGTGGGTCCGGCTTCAGCCGGACCGCCTTGCGATCAGGCCAGCCGGGCAGCCGCGCCGACGTCCGCGTCGGCCCGGTCGACGATCGCGCGCAACGCGATCCGCGCGCGTCGCGCGCGTTCGACCGCGCCGACCCGTGCCGCGAGTTCGCGCGTCGGCGCCTCGACCGCGACCGGCAGGTCGCGCG
>JANOEW010000427.1:0-7917 GCA_031413475.1 Amaricoccus sp. | reverse complement strand
CCAGGCGGCGAACGGGCTGATCGGCGGCGTCGAGGCCATGCTGAACGGAGCGGTAGAACGGATCAATCGCTTCATCACCGGGCTGAACGGCGCGCTGGACCTGCTGCCCGACTGGGCGGTGGGCGAAGGCGGCGTGCGGATCGGCACGCTCGACCCGCTGGCGCTCGGACGGATCGACAACCCGTTCGCCGGAGCGGCCCAATCTGCGGAAACTGCCGCCGACGCCTTCTCTGCGGCGCTGTCGCGGACCTATCTCGAGCCGCCCGACCTCGGTCTCGGCGCCCTGGCCGAGGACGCCCGTGCCCGAGCCGACGGATACCGCGAGGCGGGAGCGATGCTGGTGGACGCCGCCGGCCGTCCGCTCGCCAGTTGGCAGGCGCTGCGGGATGCGGTGACCGGAAGCGTGACGGAGGCCGATACCGTGCTCGCCGATGCCGCCACGTCGACCGACGCGCTCGGGCTCGAACTCGACGACGCAGCCGCCGCCGCCGGAGGTGCCGGAGCTGCAGCCCGCGAGGCCGGGGCAGCCGCAACCGAGGGTGCAGAGCAGGCCGCCACGGGCTGGCGGGCGGTGACCGCCGCACTGGCGGACCATGCCGCGAAGGCGCGCGACATCGGCGGCGACATCGGCCAGGCGCTGGTCGGGGCCTTCACCTCGGCCGAGAACGCGTTCGGCGACTTCTTCAAGACCGGCAAGCTGGACTTCCGCGACATGGTCACGTCGATGATCGCTGACCTGGCGCAGCTGGCGGCACGACGGTTCATCCTCGGACCGATCGCCAACGCACTGAGCGGCGCGCTCGGCGGAGCAGGTGGCCTCTTCGCCAACATCCTGCACGGAGGAGGCATCGTCGGATCGCCGGGTCAGCATCGGTTCGTGTCCGCCGCTGCCTTCGCCGGCGCGCCGCGGTTGCACGCCGGCGGCTGGGCCGGGCTCGCGCCCGACGAGGTCCCGGCGATCCTGCAGCGCGGCGAGCGGGTGCTCTCGCGGCGCGAGGCGCGCGACTACGGTCGGGCCGATTCGGGTGCGGCGCCCGTCGTCAACGACACGATCATGACCCGCGACGCCGAGAGCTTCCGCCAGTCGCGCACGCAGGTCGCCGCCGACATCGCCCGTGCGGTCTCGCTCGGTCGCCGCGGCCTCTGAGGATCACATCATGGCTTTCCACGAAGTCCGGTTTCCGGAGGCGATCGGCCGTGGCGCCCGCGGCGGCCCGGAGCGGCGCACCCAGGTGGTCGAGCTCGCCTCCGGCGACGAGGAGCGCAACGCGAGCTGGGCGAACTCGCGACGTCGCTACGACGTCAGCTACGGCATCCGCCGCGCGGACGACCTTGCTGCGGTCGTCGCCTTCTTCGAGGCGAGGAACGGCAGGCTGCACGGTTTCCGCTTCCGCGACTGGTCGGACTACCGCTCCGGGCCGCCGTCGCAGACGCCGTCGCCGCTCGACCAGCCGATCGTGATGGGTGACGGGACGACCACCGCGTTCCAGCTGACCAAGCGCTACGCCTCCGGCGCGCAGACCTGGGTGCGCAGCATAACGAAGCCGGTCGCGGGCAGCGTGCGGGTAGCGCTCGGCGGAGTCGAGAAGGTCTCCGGCTGGTCGGTCAGCACGACGACCGGCCTCGTCACCTTCGCCACGCCTCCGTCGTCCGGCGTCGCAATCACCGCCGGCTTCGAGTTCGACGTGCCGGTCCGCTTCGACAGCGACGCGCTCGAGGTGACGCTCGACCTCGAGCGGCTCGGCTCGATCACCTCCATCCCGCTTCTGGAGATCCGGCGATGAACGAAGAACCCGGGTTCATCGCGGGCGTCCTGCGCGACCTCGCCGCCTCGACCGCGGCGATCCTCGCCGCCTGGGGCGCGCTCGGCGGCGCGACCAACGCGCTCACGACGAAGATGCGGCTGCGCGACGCCATCCGCCACATTCTGCTCGGCGGGCTGATCGCCGCCGGCATGGGCAGCTTCTCCATGGCGCTCATCACCCACTGGCTGAAGCTGCCGTTCGAAGCGGTGCCCGCTGGCGGCGCGGCCGGCTCCGCCGCCTACCTCGTCGGCGTCTTCGGGCCCGCGGTGATCGAGGTTGCGCTCGTCCGTATCCGCAGCTTTCGTGCCGGAGGAGGGAGCAGTCCCGATGCGTGAGCTGCTGCGCCTCGCGGCGCGGCTTCGCTGCATCGATGCCGATCCCTGCCGCCGCTTCCACCACCGCCTGCGCGTCGGCCTCGCGGTCGCCGCCCTGATCCTTCTCCTCTCGCTCCTGAGGTAGTCTTCCATGCGAACCACCGATCGCGGGCTGCTCGCGCTTGCCCGTCACGAGGGCGTCGTGCCCGCGCCCTATCTCGACGTGAAGCGTATCTGGACCTTCGGCATCGGTCACACCGCCGCCGCCGGCGCGCCGGACCCGGCGCGGATGCCGCGCGGCATGCCGGTCGATCTCGACGCCGGCATCGCGCAGGCCTTCCGGCTCTTCCGCTCCGACCTCGCCCGCTACGAAGCTGAGGTGCTGCGCGCCGTGACAGTACCGCTCAGCACCCACGAGTTCGATGCGCTGGTCTCGTTCCACTACAATACAGGCGCGATCGCCCGAGCGGCGCTGACCCGCGCGCTCAACGCCGGCGACCGCGCGGCGGCGGGCGCGGCGTTCATGAACTGGCTTCGACCCGCCAGCCTGCGCCAGCGCCGCGACGCCGAGCGCGACCTCTTCCTGCACGGCCGTTACTCCGAGGGTCCGATCCCGGTCTGGTCCGCGGACGCGGAGGGACGGGTCGACTTCCGCCAGCCGGTGCGGCGGCTGAGCGCACCGGAGGCGCTGGCGCTGCTGCGGCCGCCGCCCGTTCTTCCTGTCCAGCCGGACAAGCCGGCGCTGGTGGCTGCCCGGCCGAGCGGCTGGCTCGCCGCGATCCTCGCCTCTCTCACCGCCACCTTCAGCCGGAGCTGATCCATGCGCTACGTTCTGCCCTCGTCCCTGACCTGGTGGGCGGGCCTCGCGGCCATCCTGATCGGCCTCGCCGGCTTGCTCCTGCCCCAGCACGGCCCTCTTGCCGAACTCGCTGCCGTCGTCGCCAAGCTGACCGGCGCCAAAGATGCTGCGCCGGCGACGCTGATCACGCTGGGCTTCGGGCTGATCGGCCTGCGCGACCGGCTGGAACGCGGCTTCCGCGGAGAGAGCGAGCATCGATGAAGTCGCTGCCGGCCGGGCTGCAGGCGCATCTCGACAGCTGCACTACCACGCTCGCCTGGTGCTGGCGCATCGCGCGGCGCGACGGGATCGTGCTCGGCTTCACCGACCACGATCGGTCGTTGATCTTCGGTGGGACCGAGTTCGAGCCGGAGAGCGGCTTTGCCGCCTCGGAGCTGCGCGCCGGCGTCGATCTCGCGGTGGATGCCCAGGACGCCGAGGGCGTGCTGTCTTCGGACCGGATCACCGAGACCGACATCCTCGACGGCCGTTGGGACGACGCCGAGGTCGAGGTCTGGCGCGTCAACTGGCAGGACGTCTCCGAGCGGGTGCTGATGCGCCGCGGGGCCATCGGCCAGATCAGGCGGGGCAAGCTCGCCTTCGCCGCCGAGGTCCGCTCGCTGGCGCACGTGCTCGGCCAGACGGTAGGCCGCACCTTCCAGGCGACTTGTGACGCCGCGCTCGGCGATACCCGCTGCGGCGTCGATTTGGACGATGCCGCCTTCCGTGGAACCGGGTCGGTCACGGCGCTGGTCGGCGACCGCGGCTTCACGGCCTCGGGGCTCGGCGGCTTCGCCGGCGGCTGGTTCGCGCTCGGCATGCTGGAGTGGACCAGCGGGGTGAACGAGGGCCGCCGCGCCGCGGTCGCCGGGTATGGCCGCGACGGCGGCATCGTCACCTTGACGCTGCTCGAGGCGCCGGTGCGGCCGGTCACGGCGGGCGACGACTTCACGATCCGCGCCGGCTGCGACAAGCGCATCGAGACCTGCGGGTCGAAGTTTGCCAACGTCGCGAACTTCCGCGGCTTCCCGCACATCCCCGGCCAGGATGCGGTGCTGCGCTATGCCCGCACGGGCGGTGGACACGAGGGCGAGGTGCTGTGATTCCCGCCGATCCCGACCGCATCGTCGCGGCCGCGCGCCATTGGCTTGGCACGCCCTACCACGACCAGGCGAGTGTGCGGGGCGTCGGCTGTGACTGCCTCGGGCTCGCCCGGGGCGTCTGGCGCGAGGTGGTCGGACCCGAGCCGTTCCCGATGCCGCCCTACAGCCGTGACTGGGGCGAGACCGGGCCGGTCGAGGTTCTGGCGGATGGCGCGCGGCAGGCGATGATCGAGATCGCGCCCGCGGAGGCCGGACCCGGCGCGCTGCTGCTCTTCCGGATGCAGCCGCGCGCGATCGCCAAGCATGTCGGCATCGTCACCACACCGACTCGGTTCATCCATGCCTACGAGCGGCTCGGCGTGATCGAGGAGACGCTGGCGCCCGTGTGGCGTCGGCGGATCGCCTTCGCCTTCCTGTTTCCGCATTGAACGACGAAGGCGGAGCGGGGCGCCCATCCCGCTTGCCTGTCCTCTACAGCCGGATCAGCGGCATCCCGGACAGCGCCTGTGCGAAGACCACGCCAGTCAGCGCCACATAGGCCAGTGCAACCCACCGCATTCGCTGCACGGCAATACCCTTGCGATCAAACCACAGCCCTACCAGCGGCAGGACCTGCATCGCATGCAGCGCCAGGAAATGTGCGGGGCGGATGTCGCCGACGGCGCCGGACCAACCCATGAGCGGCAGGGTGGCGGCGCCCTCGGACGCGATCCCGACGTGGGTTCCGGCGGAACTCATGTACCCCGCCGTCACCAGCGTCAGCCCGAAGGACAAGATGCACCCCCAGCCGACGCCCCAGCGCAGGGCGGGGCCGAAGTCGGCCTTGGCGTCGCGCAGCGCCACCACGCCGAAGATCGCCACGCCGAGGATCAGCGACACCGCCCCCACGCCCATCAGGCTGTACATCAGGGTCGTGAACGGGGTCGAGAAGTTGAAATGGGACGCATCCTGCTGCGCGGCCATGAAGATCATGTAGCCCATTTCCGTGATCATAGCCGTCGCCATGACGGCCACCGTGATCTTCAGGGTCCAACCGTCGCGCCAGTCGGGCGAGAGCCGCCGCTCGATCAGCGCCAGAGTGCCGAACATCACGGCAAAGGACGCCGAAAACTTGATCGGCTTCGCCCAGACCGGCGTTCCATCCAGCAGGCGCGGATCGACCTGCGCCCAGGCGGCCGCCAGAACCAGCAGGGCAAGCGAAAAGGCCGTCAGCACGAGAAGCTGGCTGGGGCGCGGGGACTGCGAAGGCGAGCGAACTTGAAGGGACATCATGGCGTCAGACCTGCCGTTCCAGGGTTGCGGGGAAAGGGACAGTCGGTCGCGCCACCAGCGCCGCCTCGGTCAGCACCGCCAGCACGAAGCCGATCGGGCCAAAAAGGAACGTCGTCACGAGGATGGGCGCCTGCACCAACCGGCCGACCCCGGCGCGGTCCATCCGCATCGCGAGGTAGGCGCCGATCGCCAGATCGAAGGCGAGATAGTGCACCCACCCCGCCAGCAGCACCCAGTCCGAGGTGAAGAGCTGCCTCACATCGGCGAGGCTGTCAAAGCCGCCGCCAGGCTCGGCGAAGTACCGCAGCACCAGAACGGCATAGAGCACCGACAGGCCGAGCGGGATCACCAGTTGCGGCACGGCGTTGAGCCACGCGAACCGGCGGGGGCCGAGGATCAGGATCGCCCAGCCAAGGATGGCGGGAGTTCCGGTCATGGCGAAGACCGCTTCGGGTGTCACGTGATATCTCCATCGGAAATTTCCACTGACAATATTCCTGCGCCGATTCGCTTGCGCTGTCCAGCGAAAATATTTACGGTGGAAATATGTCCGGAGGAACTGAATGATCGACACCGCCGACCGAGACAAGAAGCGCAGCTATCATCACGGCAACCTCAAGACGGCGCTGGTCATGGCGGGCATCGATATCCTCGAGGAAGATGGCCTGCCTGCCCTGTCGCTGCGGGCGATCGCGGCGCGGGTCGGGGTCAGCCATACCGCGCCGAAAAACCACTTCGGATCGCTGCGGGGCCTCCTGACGGCCATCGCCGCCGAGGGCTTCCGACGACACGCGGCCTTCATGCGGGCGGGCCTGTCCGAGGCGTCCGGGCGCGAGGATCGACTACGCGCGGCGATGCAAGGCTACGTTCGCTTCGCCCGTGAGCACAAAGCTCTATTCCTGTTGATGTTCTCCGCGCAGCATTGCGAATTCACCGACCCCGACCTGCGCACGGCCGCGGCCGACAGCTATGCCGTGCTGGCCGATATCGCCACGGGCCTCGACTGGGACAAGGCCGGCGCTCCTGGCGGCCAGCGGCGGACCGAGGTCATGCTCTGGTCGCTCGCTCACGGTTATGCGCACCTCTCGAACGCCGGGCTCTTCGGCCCGACCAACAGCGGCGCGCCCTACACCAGGGAGATGTTCGACATCACCAGCATCATGCCGGACTTTACCTACCTGCCTGAAGGCCTGGCAGGTGGGACTACCGATAAATCCTGAATGCCGCTTCGAAGAAGTCGGCCAACAGCCCGACAAGGGGGGCGGCGCTCATGCTGCGTTCCGCACAGATGACGGCTTAGCGACGCGGTCGTCTGAACCTCGTCGGCGTGCCGGCTGACGTTGATTTACGCGCTGCGCGCACCCTTCATCCTCGGACCCCCACATGGCCACCCTCCTCCTCGGCGCAGCGGGAGCCGCGATCGGCGGCTCGATCGGCGGCGCGGTGCTTGGCGTCTCGGCCGCCACCATTGGTGGCATGATCGGCTCGACCGTCGGCGCGGTCGTCGACAGCTGGATCGTGTCCTCGCTCGCGCCAAGCCAGCGTGTCGAGGGCCAGCGGCTCGACTCGCTGCGCATCACCTCCTCGACCGAGGGCGCGGTGATCCCGCGGCTCTGGGGCCGCATGCGCCTCGGCGGCAACATCGTCTGGGCGACCGACTTCCGCGAGGAGACGAAGACCACGCGCCAGCGGACCGGTGGCGGCAAGGGCGGCGGAGGCGGCAGCGTCGAGACGACCGAGTACCTCTACTTCGCCTCCTTCGCGGTCACGCTCTGCGAAGGCCCGATCACCGGCATCGGCCGCATCTGGGCCGACGGCGACGTCATGGACCTCGCCGGCGTCACCTGGCGCTGGCATCCGGGCGACGAGACGCAGGAACCCGATCCGCTGATCACAGCATTGATGGGCGCGGGCGCGACGCCGGCATACCGCGGCACGGCCTATGTCGTGTTCGAGGAGCTGCCGCTCGAGCGCTACGGCAACCGGCTGCCCCAGCTCTCCTTCGAGGTGTTCCGCCCGCTCGCCGAGCCCGACACCGCCGAGGGGCTCGTCCGGGCGGTAACGCTGATCCCGGCCTCGGGCGAGTTCGCCTATGCGACCCAGGCGATCCGCAAGGGCGCTTCCGGCGAGACGGTGGCGGAGAACCTCAACGCGCTTGCGCACGAGACCGACCTCGTGGTCGCGCTCGACCGCCTGCAGGCGAGCGCGCCGAAGGTCGAGAGCGTCAGCCTGGTCGTCGCCTGGTTCGGTGACGACCTGCGCGCCGGCCACTGCCTGGTTCGTCCGGCGGTCGAGGTGGCGGCGAAGGCGACGAGCCCGCGGGCTTGGGTAGTGAACGGCGTCGAGCGCGGCGCCGCCCGCGTCGTCAGCGCCGACGCCGAGGGCCGGCCGATTTACGGTGGCACGCCCGCCGACTTCGCCGTGGTGCAGGCGATCCGGGAGCTGAAGGCGCGCGGGCTGCGCGTGACCTTCTACCCGTTCATCCTGATGGACGTACCCGCCGGCAACGACCTGCCGGACCCGTACTCGGACCATGCTGCCGAGACTGGCCAGCCGACCTTCCCCTGGCGCGGGCGGATCACCTG
>JANOEW010000426.1:0-5172 GCA_031413475.1 Amaricoccus sp. | reverse complement strand
CGTCGGCATGCGCAGCCACTCGGGAGTCGCGCATCGCATGTTCGCGGCGCTGGCGGCGGAGCAGGTGAACATCAAGGCGATCACAACCTCCGAGATAAAGGTCTCCGTGCTGATCGACCGCAAATATCTGGAACTCGCGGTGCAGGCGCTGCATGATGCCTTCGAGCTCGACAAGGCCGGCTGAAAACGGAGGCCGACCCGCATGCCCTACTCCGAGGCGGTCGACAGCCGCGTCCTCCTGCGCCGCCTGCGCGACGCGCTCGCCGAGAGCGGCGGCGGCCAGGAGCGGCTGGACCGGATCGTGCGTCTGATCGGCAAGGGCCTCGTCGCCGAGGTCTGCTCGGTCTACCTGCGCCGCGAGGATCAATGGCTCGAATTGTGCGCCACCGAAGGGCTGAAGCCCGCGTCGGTGCACCAGACCCGGCTTAAGGTCGGTCAGGGCCTGGTCGGGCGCATCGCCGAGAGCGCCGAGCCGATCAACACCCGCGACGCCCCGAACACCCGCGGCTTCCGCTTTATGCCCGAGACCGGCGAGGAGGTGTTTTCGTCGTTCCTCGGCGTGCCGATCCAGCGGCTCGGCGAGGTGCTCGGCGTGCTCGTGGTGCAGAACCGCGATCGCCGCGAATACTCCGACGACGAGGTCTACGCCCTCGAGGTGGTCGCGATGGTGCTCGCCGAAATGGCCGAACTCGGGGCGTTCACCGGGCCGGGGGCGATGGCGATCGCCGCGCAGCACAAGCGGCCGTTCTTCGTGCGCGGCGTCGTCGGCCAGGAGGGCGTGGCTGCGGGGCGGGTCCTGCTGCACGAGCCGCAGATCGTCGTCTCGAACCCGATCAGCGACGACCCGATCCGCGAATACGCCCGGCTGCACGCGGCGATCGAGCAGCTGCGCGCCGAGGTCGACGAGATGCTGGCGGCGGACCACATGACCGCGTCCGGCGAGCATCGCGACGTGTTGCAGGCCTACCGCATGTTCGCGCATGACAAGGGCTGGGTGCGGCGTATGGAGGCGTCGATCGACAGCGGGCTGGCCGCCGAGGTTGCGGTCGAGAAGGAACAGTCCGCCACCCGCGCGCGCATGTCCCGCGTCGCCGACCCCTACCTGCGCGAGCGGCTGCACGACCTCGACGATCTGGCGAACCGGTTGCTGCGGCTACTGGCCGGCGTCGACCAGTCGGGCGGGCGCGAGATTCCCGACGACGCGATCCTCGTCGCCCGCACGATCGGCCCCGCCGAGCTGCTGGACTACGGGCGCAAGCTCAAGGGCGTGGTGCTCGAGGAGGGTTCGGTCGGCAGCCACGCGGCCATCGTCGCGCGGGCGCTGGCGATCCCGCTGGTCATCCAGGCGGGCCGCATCACCCGCGAGGCGCAGAACGGCGACACCATCCTGGTCGATGGCGACCAGGGCGTCGTGCACCTGCGTGCCGAGGAAGGGGTCGCCCGCGCCTTTGGCGAGAAGATCGAGATGCTTGCCGGCGCCCAGCAGGCGTATTCCGCCCTGCGCGACCGGCCGGCGACCACGCGCGACGGCGTCACGCTGCAGCTTTACATGAACGCGGGGCTGATGGCCGACCTGCCGTCGCTGCCGAAATGCGGCGCGCTGGGCGTCGGGCTTTTCCGCACCGAGCTGCAGTTCCTGGTGCGCGCCACGGTCCCCAAGCGGACCGATCTGGCGGCAATGTACGCGCGCATCCTCGATTCTGCCGGCGACAAGCCGGTGACTTTCCGAACGCTCGACATCGGCTCGGACAAGGTGCTGCCCTACATGAAGCGCCAGGACGAGCCGAACCCGGCGCTCGGCTGGCGCGCGATCCGCGTTGGCCTCGACCGGCCCGGGATCATGCGCATGCAGGTCCAGGCGCTGCTGCGCGGCGCGCACGGCCGGGCGCTCCGGATCATGTTCCCCTTCGTCGCCGAGGCGGGCGAGTTCGACGCAGCCCGCGAGCTGACCCTGCGCGAGGTGGCCCGCGAACGGACGCTCGGCCATGCGACGCCCTCGGCGCTGGAGATCGGCGCCATGCTCGAGACCCCGAGCCTCGCCTTCGCTCCGGACGTCTTCTTCGAACGCGCCGACTTCATCTCGATCGGCGGCAACGACCTCAAGCAGTTCTTCTTCGCCGCCGACCGCGAGAACGAGCGGGTGCGCCGGCGCTACGACACGTTGAGCCTCGCCTACCTCGGGTTTCTGGAAGGGGTCGTGGTCCGCTGCGCCGACCACGGCACGCCGGTCTCGTTCTGCGGCGAGGACGCCGGGCGACCGCTCGATGCGCTCGCCTTCGCGGCGATCGGCTTTCGTCAGCTGTCCATGCGCCCGGCCTCGATCGGGCCGGTCAAGTCGCTGCTGCGCCATGTCGATCTCGCCGATGCCCGCGCCGCGATCGACGCCGCCCGCGCCGAGGGCGCCGCCTCGGCCCGTCCGGCGCTCGAAGCGCTGCTCGGGCGGATGGGATTCGTGGTCTGACCGCGGCCGCGGTCGCGGTCGCGGCCCGCCCTCAGCCCCAGCGCCGAACCATGCCCGCCGCGCTCGCGAACGCCGCGGGGGCGAGCGCGCGGGCGAGCAGTCGGTCGGGGTTGGTCGGCGGCGGGAAATCGAGCGCGCGCGCCACGTCCCGGGTGAAGCCGAAGCGGCGATAATAGGGTTCGTCGCCCACCAGGATCACCCGCGTCCAGCCCGCCGCGGCGGCCCGATGAAGGCTCTCGATGATCAAAAGCGCCCCGAGCCCTTCGCCCTGGCGGGTCGGATGCACCGCGACCGGACCGAGCAGCAGCGCCGGCGCTCCCGCCGCGCCCACCCGCACCCGCCAGTAGCGGATCGCGCCCGACAACGCGTCGTACCGATCGCGCGCCGCCAGCGACAGCGCGCCCTCCGGCTCGATGCCGTCGCGCAGCCGGTAGGATGACAGCGCCGTGCGGCCGGGCGCGAAGGCGAGGTCGAACAGGAATTCCACCTCTGCGCTGTCCTCGGGCGTCTCGGGGTGGATGCGGAACATCGGCGTGGACCGGGCGGCGGAGGCGGGCCGGAGCGGCTCGACAGGCCCCTAGCACGCCCCTAAGGTCGCGGCCAATCGAAACATCCCCCGAGCCCGCGCATGTTTTACCGCCCTGGCCTCGACCCGCACGGCCTCGCGCACAACCCGTTCAAGGCGCTGGTCGCGCCGCGCCCGATAGGCTGGATTTCGAGCATGGACGCGGATGGCCGGGTCAACCTCGCGCCCTACAGCTTCTTCAACGCCATCGCCGACACGCCGCCGATGGTGATGTATTCGAGCACCGGCCGGAAGATCGGCGTCGACGAGGGCAAGGACACCGTCGCGAACATCCGCGCGACCGGCGAGTTCGTCGCCAACATCGTCTCCTTCGCACTGCGCGACGCGATGAACGCGTCCTCGGGCCACTACCCCGCCGGCGAGGACGAATTCCGCCGCGCGGGCCTGACGGCCGCACCCTGCGCCGTCGTGGCGCCGCCGCGCGTCGCCGAGGCCCCCGCATCGCTCGAATGCCGGGCCTGGAAGGTGCTCGACCTGCCCGGCGAGGCGAACGTCATGGTGATCGGCGAGGTCGTGGGTGTGCACATCGACGACGCCATGCTGCGCGAGGGCCGCGTCGACGTCACCCGTTATGCGCCGCTGGCCCGGCTCGGCTACCGCGACTATGCCGCCGTTCGCGAGGTCTTCCCCCTGGACCGCCCCGGCCAGCAATGACCTCGGTGAGGGATTTGCACCTTTAAGGCGAGTTATCTCGATCTCGTTAAACTCTTGGTAACCTTTGACTCGCTAGATAGGGGTGTTCCGGAGACGGGACGGCTGCTTGCAAACCCTCAGACCTTCTCGTCTGAATACGCGCCCCCTCTTTCCCCCGAGAGGGGGCGCAATTCGTTTCGGGGGTCGCTTACCAGCCGCCGCAAAGACGAAAAAAATGCGCCCGGGAGGCGCGTCTCACGTCGTCGGCGGTCGACGCCGCGACGATCAATCGTCCCGGTGCACCTTCTCCTTGCGCTCGTGACGCTCCTGCGCCTCGAGGCTGAGGGTGGCGATCGGCCGGGCCTCGAGCCGCTTTAACGAGATCGGCTCGCCGGTCTCCTCGCAATATCCGTAGCTGCCGTCGTCGATCCGCCGCAGCGCGGCGTCGATCTTGGACACGACCTTGCGCTGGCGGTCGCGCGTGCGCAGCTCCAGCGCCCGGTCGGTCTCCTCGGAGGCGCGGTCGGCGATGTCGGGGATGTTGCGGGTGCCGGCCTGCATGTGCTCGATGGTGCCGCGGCTCTCGGCAAGAATGGATGCCTTCCAGGCCAAGAGCTTGCGTCGGAAAAAATCAAGCTGGCGGGTGTTCATGAAGGGTTCGTCTTCGCTCGGTTGATACTCGACGTCGAACTTGGTCTCGGGCTTCATAAACACGCCACCTCTGGTCACTCCAGGCCCGTCCCGTCGCCGGCGCTTCCCAGCGAGATGCTGGCCCGATCGTTTCGTGTGCTTCCGTTATAGGGATTCGACAGGGTTGTCACGCGGAACATATGCTGGTTGCCTAACGGATCGAGACTGTTAGGGTGTCGCGCGCTTCCAAGGGCAACGGGCGGAAAACGAATGAGATTCGCCGGCAGCGCCGACTATGTCGCAACCCCCGATCTCGCGGTCGCGGTCAACGCCGCGATCACGCTCGAGCGACCGCTGCTGGTCAAGGGCGAGCCCGGAACCGGCAAGACCGAACTCGCCCGCCAGCTCGCTCGCGCGCTCGGGTTGCCGCTGCTCGAATGGTCGGTGAAATCCACCACCAAGGCCGCCCAGGGACTCTATGAATACGACGCGGTCAGCCGGCTGCGCGACAGCCAGCTCGGCGACGAGCGGGTGCGCGACGTGCGAAACTACATCCGTCCCGGTCCGCTGTGGCGCGCGTTCGACACCGAAACCAAGGTCGTGCTGTTGATCGACGAGATCGACAAGGCCGACATTGAGTTCCCCAACGACCTGCTGCAGGAACTCGACCGCATGGAGTTCTTCGTCTACGAGACCGGCGAGACGATCGTGGCGAAACGACGCCCGATCGTGATCGTCACCTCGAACAACGAGAAGGAGCTGCCCGACGCCTTCCTGCGCCGCTGCTTCTTCCACTACATTCGATTCCCCGACCCCGAGACGCTCGCCCGCATCGTCGACGTCCACTTTCCGGGGGTCAAGG
>JANOEW010000425.1:0-7106 GCA_031413475.1 Amaricoccus sp. | reverse complement strand
CGAAATGCCCCCAGGCCCCCGTTTCGTTTCGGGCGGGGGTCAGGCTGGCTCAAGTGTTTGTTTTGCCAAGGCGATCGTTCAAAGCGAAACGAAATGCCCTGTTTTGCCGATGTGACTGGGAAAGCGTTGCGCTTAGCGCTCCCTCATACGTTTCCCGCTGGAAGGGACCCGCACAATCAGTGGGTTAGATGGCGTTGCTGAGTTTCAGCTTTATCCAACTGGTGGGCAGATGGTCCGGAAAAACCAATCTCTGCCGATCGTGCGTCGCGGACGCGCCTAGAAACGCCGGGAGCGACCCTTGAGGGTGCGAAAGCCTCGCACCATCGCCTCTTCCGCATCCTTCGGCGCTTCGACCGGGATCTCGAACCGGTCCGCAACGCCGCGCATCATCTTCATCTCGATCTGCTCCTGCGTCACACCCCAGGTGCCCATGCTGACCAGCGTCTCCTCGACGAAGGTGACGGCTTCCTCGCCGTCGATATCGTACCATTCGCCGCGCACGTGGTCGGGAAAGAAGTACAGCTTGAATGCGTTCTCGAGCCGGGCCGCAACGGGCGGACCTGGCAGCCACCAGACACGGTGGAACTCGAGAAGCTCGTGGTGCGCGATCTGGAAGTCGCGCAGACGGCGAAACGGGTTGTCGGTGATGCCGACCTTGATCGGGCGATCTGCGCCTGCAGAGAGCAGGTAGAGGCTGCAATAGCCCCGCGCCCGCACGAAGTCGCGGAATCCCCATGGTCGCTGTACCGTCACCGGACAACCGTAAGCGCCGTGCACGTCCGATCGGCATTGGTGTTGCGGTGGATCACAGGATTTCTTCTTCTGCACATTCTCGCTCGGAGGAGGGCGGGCATGCCGTTGGCGTCGAGGTAGGTCTCACTAAAGATGTCGAGTGGCCGCGCGTTGGGGTCGAAGTCGCGCAGATGCGACAGACGTACGTGCGCGCCGCCGGGACTCCGTATCCATGATATCCTGCGCCGGCGCCGACTCATGTGGCGCGCAGCTTGGCAAGGGGGGATCGCCATGAAATTCGCAACGCAGCTTTCGACCCTGCTCATGACCCTGGTGGGATCGACCATAGCCTTCGCCGACGTGGCGGCCGAGGTCGAGGCTTCCAACACTGAATTCGAGAAGGCCTTTAACTCCGGCGACGCGGCCGGCGTCGCGCGGCGCTACACTGAGGACGCGGTCCTGCTGCCGCCTGGCATGCCGAACGTCGTAGGGCGCGACGACATCGAGGCGATGTGGCAGGGCTTCATGGACTCCGGGGCGCAGGAGCTTGAACTGAAGGCGGAGTCGGTGGACGCCTATGGCGAGGCGGCGGTTGAAACCGGCTCGTTCAGCCTGTCCGCTCCAGGGGCGGACGGAGACCTGACGCCGATGTCCGGAAAATACTTGGTCGTCTGGAGGCAGGACGGCGAAGGGGCCTGGAGAATGCACCAAGACATCTGGAACGACGACCCGGTCGAGTGAGACCGGCGCCGCTCAACGGGTGGCCTTACGAAGCAAACCGAAGTCGACGACGCAACCGCGCTGGCTGCGCTTCCGCTTCGACGCGCCGAGACCGCAAGGCCCCGCCGGGGGTTTGACCGTCTCGGCGTGAAGGCTCGCTTGCGGCACGACGTTGCCAATGCTCGAAGGCTGGTTCGCCGACCCGGAGATGATCGACGCCGAGTTTCTGCGGGCGAGCCGCTTCCATGAGAGCCTGCATCTGTCGGTCCTACAATACGCGCGCAGCCTGCGGGGCTGTGGGTGACGTCCGTCGGACTTGATCCGGGGCGACCCGTCTCAGCTGGAGGACGATTGGGTGCTTCGTTGGAAGGTCCGCGTCGCTCGCAGCCTTCCCGAGGCTAGGGATTTATAGGGCCCAGAAATTTTTCCTGTAAGAGGTCGCGGTGTATCACCGAAAATTTCCCCGCGATAACGATTGTTGTTGACAGGCGTCAACGTCGGGCTCTCGCGATCATGAACTTCATGCCGCGCTTGCGATTGACCTGCCGCCCGCTGAGACGCCAGGCGATCACGCTGAGCGCATACTCCCAGCGGCGATGGGCCGTCGGGCGGCTGATCCCGAAGCGGTGACAGACCTCCTTCCAGGGCAGGCCTTCCGCCCTGGCCCAGACCAGTGCAGCGTCATCGCGATCGATGTACCGGTTCCAGGTGATCACCTCCTCCATGCGGCTGATCGCCTGGGGTGACGGCAGTACCTTCATCGGCTTCGGCTCCTGCCGGGCGATTTCGCGCGCGCTCCGCACGATGTCGGGCCACGTGCTGAAGTAGCCCTGCGCCCGCGGGCTCGGGAGCTGCCGCAGTACCTTCGCCGCTTCCTCGACGCGTTCCTCCACCATGTCGCGGGTCCACTCAGCCATGCCGGACCTCGAGGCGCTTGCCGTAGAGCTTGTCGCCCAGCTGGCGCACCAATTCCCGCTCGGGCCAGGTGAGCCGCTCGTCGTCGACGGCGACCGCAAACACGCCCTGTTCGCGCCACCCCTCGCGCTTGACCTGATCGGGTGCGCGACGCTGACCGCCGTAGCCCCTCGGCGTGAACCGCATGCCCTTCATGCCAGCACCTCCGGCAGCAGCGCGGCGTAGCCGATCACATCGATCACGCCGTCGCGGTACGCCGGGTCGTGGCAGAGCCGGGCGAGCTTCAGGTCGATCATGCACAGCGTCACCTGCGCCGGCGTGACCGGCCGGCCGAGGGTCAGCGACCAGCGCGCGGCGATGGCCGCCATGATCGCGTCGGGCGGGCCGTAGGCCTTGCGGCGCTCATCGACGACGTCGGCGGTGTGCTCGAGGATCTGGCGCGCGGTCACCGGACACCCCCGTTCGTCTCGATCGCCCAGAGCAGGATGGCGATTGCGTCCGCCTCGTTGTCGTCGGACGGGCTGAACCCGCGGGCGCGGGCCGCGGAGATCATGGCCGCCTTGTCGGCATTGCCCTTGCCGGTGGCGTGCCGCTTGATGGTGCCGACCGGGGTTCCCTGGTACGGAACTCCGCGAAGCTCGGCCCAGGCGCTCAGTGTCGCGAGGAAGCCTCCATAAATGTGCGCTGCGTCAGTGCCGGCGTGGGCTCTGACCTCCTCGTACCAGACCGCGGCGATCGGACCGCTCAGCCGGTCGAGCTCGGTGAGCCAGTTGGTGAAGCGCAAGTAGCGCATGCCGCCGCCGTCATAGCGGCTGGGACGGAACGACGCCGTGCCGCTGGTGATCAGCCCGTCCTGCGTCCGCAACGCCCAGCCGGTGGTGGTGCCGAGATCGAGGGCGAGCAACGTCGGCTCGAGCTGAGGCCGGGCGGCCGGCGGTTTCAAAGAAAGGCGCTCCTGCGCCAATGTGTGGGTCATCATGACCTCCTCGTGGTTCGAGCGGCTGGGGCAACAGCGGCGTCCGGTCAGGATCGCGGCGATCGCCCGAACCCGGGATGGGTCAGGTGAGATGGTGGGGTTCCGTCAGTTTGACGTTTGACGGAACGTTGACGGAAGTTCGGGTGGTAAGTAGTTATTATTATGACTTTTTATATATAATGTCATTATGTCAACACTCTCATAGGCTCCGACAGCGGCTCTCGGGCCGGGAGCTTCCAGTTCCGGGGGATACCGGTAGACAGCGACGCTTGACGAATTGACGAAACCATATTCCCTCGCATTGTCAGAGCGATGCGCGCCAACCGACGTCAATTGACGCCTGATTGACCTTTGACGTTTCATGCGGCGCAGCCGATCCGAAAGCTGGTCGCCGAACGGCCGCCGGTGACGCTGCTCGCCGCCACGAGCTGCTCGCTCTCGATGAGGTCCGCGATGAGCTCGCGACGCACTTTCGGTTCGATGAACTGCAGCTTTCTCGTGAGGTCCCGTTGCCTGATGCCCCCATGCCCCGCGGCGCGGACAACCTCGAGGATCCGCTTGGTGCAGCGCTCGGTCTCGTTGTTCGCAAGATGCCGCTCGGCCTGGATCAGGAGCGTCGCGACGCAATGGTCGACCACCTCCCGCGCCCATTGCGCGTCAACGCCGCGGATCACCGGCGCGCGGGGGTTGGCGCTCACCGCCTTGATCAGGGCCACCTTGGCGCTGTTCTCCCAGACCCGCGCAAGGGCAGCGCTCTGATCGCTGCCGATGGCGGCGCGCTGGCGGAGTGTCATCTCGTCGTCGAGTGCATCGAAGATCGCGGTCGCCTCCGCGTCCATCGGCACGGTGAGCGGGGCGGGCTTGACGCCCGGCGCGCTGAGGCTCGCGAGGTTGCCGCGCGGCTGGTCGGCACCGACGGCCACCACGGATTGCACGGCCTCGACGAGGTTGGCGGGAAGGTCGGCCAGCGCCGCCGGTCGCCGGTTACGATCGGGAATGTCATCCTCGCTGCGGAAGACGAGAAAGCGCGCGAGGCTGCCGTCCTGCAGCGAGCCGCTCTTCAGCGCCTCCCAGAACGGCCCCGGGGCGCTGACGCCGTGGATCGAGGCGCAGGGCTCGATGATATCCTGGCGGGGGCGTTCGCGCTGGTCGGCATACTCCGCGCCGAAGAAGGTGGTGCCGGCGCTGGTCGCGAGCTCGGTGAACAGATCCCAGATCTCGGAGAGATGCTTCGGCGCGCGGCGCTTGTCGGCGACATTGGCGGTGAACTTGCCGAACTCGTCGATCTGGAACAGCGAAGCCGGCTGGCGGTTGAGCGCGGTGATGAGGCCCGCGCCCGAGGCGATGCGCTCGCCGCCGAGATGATCGGCCAGCCCCGCCTGGAACAGCAGTTCCTTGATCACCTTGCGGGCATGATCCTTGCCGCCACCGCTCTCGGCGAGGCCCAGCACGTAGAGGTTCGTGCGCAAGTTGCTCGCGGTGCAGACCATGCGACCCATCAGCGTGCCGAGCGCGGCCAGCGCGGCGCCCACGGCCAGCCATGGCTGCGGGCGGATCGCCGTCGCGACAATGTGCCGGACCATGAGACCGAGCACGCCGTCGAGCCGGTCGAGCGCGGGCGGCGGCGGCAGGGTGATCGCGGGTCGGGGCGGCTCGGAGCCCTGTGCAAGCCCCTGCACCTTCGCCAGCAACCCGGCCGCCGGATGGATTGCGTCGATCGGCGCATCGCCATCCAGCACCAGCGCCGGATCGGGCTTCCAGCCGCGCTCCATGGCGAGGTGGTAGATGGTGCCTGCGCCGATGCGCTCGGCCTTGAGCCCCGCCCAGGTCTTCAAGGTGAATGCGGCGTCGTCCTTGCCCGACTGCGCCGACCAGGCAGTGAAGAGATCGCCGCCCGCGTCCCCGAGTGCGCCCTTCAGCGCGAGGCCGATGCGCACCCAGCTGTTGTAATCGAGATCGGCGTTCGGGATCCACGCCAGCGCCTCGCGGATCGCCGCCAGCGTGCCAGCCTGCGAACGGGAGTGGTGGACGTCGCCGGTCCCTCCAGCCACGAGCCGAACGGGCTTCAATTGCTCCGGCACGAGCGCCAGCGCTTCGTCGAGGAACGCCCGCACCGCCACCTCGTCCACCGCCGGCAGGTCGCCCAGGTCGATGTCGGCGAGGCTGTCCTCGGGCCAGTCGTAGGGCCGCCCGGTGTCGGGATGGACGGCATGCGCGACGAACTGCTGGCCGAGGCCCAGCACCTCGAGCGGGGCGCGCCGGATGCCGGCGAAGGGCTCTGCCGCCCGATAGACCAGCAGCCGCTTCGGCGCGCGGCCGATGCGCAGGGCGGGGGTGTCGCCAAGGCGTGCGCGCGCCAACCGTTCGATCTCCAGCGCCAGCTCGGGATCCGTGATGTCGATGTCGATCGCGACGACCGGCCCGCAGACCACGCCGACGCCGGCGTCCGGCCAGTTGCGCCAGACCTCGAGCTCGTGCTCGGTGGTGGACCGCTCGGCATGCCGCGTCCAGTCGGGATAGTCCGACCAGGCGCCGCCGCGCCAGCGGCCGGGCTTTTTCGTGCCCGGCATGATCGGCAGGATCGGATAGCCGTTGGCGACGAGCCGCGGGCCGAAGCGCTCCATGAAGCTCGGTTCGGACATCAGTAGGGGATCCTTTCCGCCATGCCGTCGAGGCGGCCGCGGTCCTGGCCGGCGAGCTCGCGCAGGGTGTCGCAGTAGCCGGTGACCACGATCTCGATCAGCTGCCGCCATTCGGACGGGCTGAGCATCGCGAGGTCGGACTTGCCGAGGCTTTCGAGATATTCGCCGGCAGCGTTCCCGCCGGCGGCCATGGCGGCCTGTTCGTTGGGGGTGGGGTCGGTCATGCCGCGGCTCCTGTGGCAGATGTCCTGGCAGGCGCGGCTGCAGAGCCGGGCCCGGGTGAGGTCGCGGCGGGGATCCGCAACGCGGTAGGTTGCGTCGAACCAGCCGAAGCCTCGGGGCTCGCGGCGGCAGACGGCGCAGAGGCCGGGGGACATGGGCTGAACCTCACGCTGACGATTTCGGTGAATCGGCCGCTCGGCCGCACGGCGATCTCGCTGGGGGCCGCGATCTCGCGCGACCAGGCGAGCGCCTCGGTGACCGTCGCGGGCGCCGGTATTCCTCTGGCGCGTTGCCGCCACCAGGCGACGGCCTTTTGCCGGGCGTAGCCGGTGTGCTCGAAGCAGACCCATTCGCGGTGCCGGGTGAACCCGCACTGATAGTCGACCTGCAGGGTGGTGCGCCCGCCCGGCTTCTCGTGGGCGCGGTAGCTGACGCCGTCGACCGCCAGCCACTGCGGCTTGCCGGTGGTCAGGATCGCCAGCGTCGAGGCCTCGCGCTCGACCTGGACCTTCGGCGGCGGGAAGGCATGGCCGCAGTCGGGGCAGATGCGTACGGCCGTCGCCAGGATGCTCTGGCACTCGGGGCAGACCTTCACCGGCGCGTCGCCCTCTCCGGCGCCGGGGCGCTTGGGCTTCACCGCGTCGATCGGCCCGTGCCGCGCGACGTTGCCGGCGAAGTCGAGCACCAGGCAGTCGGCCTTGCCGGGTGCCAGCCGCGTTCCGCGGCCGGCCATCTGCACGTAGAGCCCGGTCGACTTGGTCGGCCGCAGCATGGCGATGAGATCGACGCCCGGCGCGTTGAAGCCGGTGGTCAGCACGCCCATCGAGGCGAGCGCCCTGATCTCGCCGCGCTTGAACGCGGCGATCGTGCGATCCCTCTCGGGCTTCGGCGTGTCGCCG
>JANOEW010000424.1:0-6564 GCA_031413475.1 Amaricoccus sp. | reverse complement strand
GAAGCCGACCTCGACGTCGCTGAACTCGCCGCGGCTGCGGGCGAAGGCAAAGGCGAAGGCGAAGGCGAAGGCGAAGGCGAAGGCGAAGGCGAAGGCGAAGGCCTGCTTGCCTATCCTGGCGTGACGCTGTCCGACGGGCGGCGCTCGGTCGCCGCCCGCCCGCTGCGTCCGCTCGACGCGACGCCGATCCCGGACTTCTCGGACTTCCCGTGGAGGCTCTACCCGTTCCGCGTCGTTCCCGTGATGACCGGGCGCGGCTGTCAGTGGGACCGCTGCGTGTTCTGCAGCGACGTGATCTCGGCGAACGGGCGCAGCTTTCGCAGTCGCAGCCTGGAGCACGTCATGGAGGAAGTGGCCGTGCAGGCGCGCCGCCACGATACGTCGAGCTTCATCTTCCTCGATATCAAGCTCAACTCCAATCCGGCGATGTTCCGCGGGATCGCCGAGCGCATCCGGTCGGTCGTGCCGGGCGCGGAGTGGATCGGGACGGTCCATGTCGATCAGCGCCGGGACAACGGTCTCAGCCTCGCTGACCTGCGCGCCGCCGTGGACTCGGGAATGCGCCGCATCAGCTTCGGGCTCGAGTCCGGCAGCCAGCGCTTGCTCGACGCCATGGATAAAGGCACCTCGGTCGAGACGAACTCGGCCTTCATCCGCGATGCCCATCAGGCCGGCCTGAGCGTTCGGGCGACGATGTTCCGCGGCTTCCCGGGCGAGACGGCCGAGGACCTGGATGCGACCGCCGCGTTCCTCGAGCGCCACGAGCGGTGGCTCGACCGCGTACGGTTCAAGGGTCTGACGGTCAACGAGCACACGCCGCTGTTCCGCTCAATTGAAGAAGGACGCCACGAGGGTATGCGGATCACGGCCGTGGAGAGCCGCCGCGCGCGGGTTCTGACGACCGAGGGGGTCGTCGGCGGTCGCGCCTACCGCCGTGCGCTGGCGCGAGTGCTCGATCGAGTGTTCGCAATAAACCGCCGCGAGGTGCGGGTCGAGGCGCGCGCCTTCGACGGACTGATGTAGCGCCTCGCCGTCTCGGTCCCTCCGCCGTCGCCCCTCGCGCGAGGCGAGGCGCTTGCCTTTTCTTCGGCCGCGCTCCTAGACTGGCGGGCGTTAGCGGGGGAGGACGCCCATCTCTTTTTTCAACGAGATGTACGACGGCGAGGCGCTTCGGCCCGCCTATGCGCAAGTCATGGCCTGGGTGAACCGCACCCCGCCAGAAGTGATCGCCCAAAAGAAGGAGGAGGCCGAGGCGCTGTTCCGGCGCATCGGCATCACCTTCGCCGTCTATGGCGAGGGCGCCGACACCGAGCGGCTGATCCCGTTCGACATGATGCCGCGCGTGTTCACCGAGCGCGAATGGCGCCGGCTGGAGCGCGGGGTGAAACAGCGGGCGCGGGCGTTGAACGCGTTTCTCTACGACGTCTACCATCGTGCCGAGATCATCCGGGCGGGGGTGGTGCCTGGCGATCTGGTCTATCGCAATGGGGCGTACGAGGCGGCCGTGGTTGGGATCGACCCGCCGGCGAACGTCTATAGCCATATCGTCGGCATCGATCTGGTGCGGACCGGGCCGGAGGAGTTCTTCGTGCTCGAGGACAACTGCCGCACCCCCTCGGGCGTCAGCTACATGCTCGAGAACCGCGAGATCATGATGCGGATGTTCCCCGAGCTGTTCCGCGCCACCCGCATCGCGCCGGTCGACGACTATCCCGCGCGGCTGCGGCAGACGCTGGCGTCGGTCGCGCCGGTCAAATGCGCCGGCGAGCCGGTGATCGTCCTGCTCTCGCCAGGCGCCTTCAACAGCGCCTACTACGAGCATTCGTTTCTCGCGGACCAGATGGGGATCGAGCTGGTCGAGGGGCAGGACCTGTTCGTGCAGGGTGATTTCGTGTTCATGCGCACGACCGAAGGGCCCAAGCGCGTGGACGTGATCTACCGCCGGATCGACGACGCCTTCCTCGACCCGCTGTGCTTTCGTCCCGACTCGATGCTCGGCGTGTCGGGGCTGATGAACGTCTATCGCTCGGGGGGCGTGTCGATCGCCTCCGCGCCGGGGGCAGGCGTCGCCGATGACAAGGCGGTCTACACCTACGTGCCGGAGATGATCCGCTTCTATCTGGGCGAGCAGCCGATCCTGAAGAACGTCAAGACCTGGAAGTGCGCCGACCCTTCCGATCTAGGCCACGTGCTCGAGAACCTGCACGAACTGGTGGTCAAGGAGGTGCACGGCTCGGGCGGCTACGGCATGCTGGTGGGCCCCGCCTCGACCAAAGCGCAGATCGCGGCCTACGCCGAGCGGATCAGGGCGGCGCCCGAGGACTTCATCGCGCAGCCGACGCTGGCACTTTCGACCGTGCCCACCTTCGTCGACAGCGGGCTGGCCCCGCGGCACGTCGATCTGCGGCCCTATTGCCTGGTGGGGCGCGAAGTGCATCTCTGTCCGGGCGGTCTGACACGGGTGGCGTTGCGCGAAGGGTCGCTGGTGGTCAACTCGAGCCAGGGCGGCGGCGTGAAGGACACCTGGGTCTTGGCGGACTGACATGCTGAGCCGAACCGCAGAGAACCTCTACTGGCTGGCGCGATACATGGAACGGGCCGAGACCATGGCGCGCCTGCTGGAAGTGGGCTACCGAATGGCGATGATGCCGTCGCACGCCGAAGGCTACCGCAACGAATGGGCCTCGCTGATCGCGGCGGCCGGCGCCGCGGAGGGCTTCGTGGCGAGGTTCGGCGAGGAGGCGCGCCAGCGCGACGTCGAAACCTGGCTGTTCTTCGATCGCGCCAACCCGTCCAGCGTGATCTCCTGCATCGAAAGCGCGCGCCACAACGGCCGGTCGGTGCGTACGGCGCTGACCACCGAGATGTGGGACGCGCTGAACGGGGCCTATCTGGAACTGCCGGCGATCGAGCGCGAGGCGCGCAGCGATGCGCTGCTCCCAAAGCTCTGCGACTGGACCAAGCGGCAAGGGGCGTTGCTGCGCGGCACCACCGAGACCTCGCATTTGCAGAACGACGGCTACGACTTCCTCAACCTCGGCTACTATCTGGAGCGCGGCGACAACACGGCGCGGCTGCTCGACGTGAAATACTACGTGCTGCTGCCGACGACGGACATGGTGGGGGGCAGCGTCGACACCTACCAGTGGACGACGCTGTTGCGCTCGCTGTCGGCGTTCCGGGCGTTCCACTGGGCGTATGGCGGCGAATATACCCCACGCAAGATCGCGCATTTTCTGATTCTCAACCAGGCTTGCCCACGGTCGCTCCTGCATTGCGCGGCGCAGGCGAGCTTTCATCTCGATCGGCTCAGCCGCGCCTACGGGAGCACGACCTTCGCCCATGACCGGGTCCGCGAGATCGTCGCCGAACTGTCCGAGGCAGACGTCGAGGACATCATCGGCGAGGGGCTGCACGAGTTCCTGACCCGGATCATTAACCGCAACGCGGCGCTCGGCCAGGACGTGGCGGACGGCTATCTGTTTGGTCCCCAGTGATGCTTCTCGAGATTCGCCACCGCACCCTCTACCGGTTCGGCGCGCCGATGCGCTGGATCACCCAAAGCCATCGGCTGACGCCCTCGGCCTGCGCGAGCCAGCGCACGCTGGACTGGCGCGCATCGGTCGAGGGGGCCGTGGTCGGGGCGCGGTTCACCGATGGCGCGGGGGACGTGATCAGCACGATGACCCTCGCCGGCCCGGTGGACGAGGTCGAGGTGCTGGTGGAGGGCGAGGTCGAGACCTCCGACACCGCGGGCGTGCTGCGCGACAACCGCGAGGTCGTCTCGCCGCGGGTCTATCTGGTGTCGACGCCGGCGATAGCGCCGAGCGCGAGACTGACGGATCTCGGGGTCGCGGCGCTGGCGGGGGCGGAGGCGGAGGGCGACCTCGCCCGGGCGCACCGCCTGGCCGACGCGGTCGGCGAGGCGATCGCCTTCGTCCCCGGCAGCACCGAGGCCGAAACGACGGCGGCCGAGGCGCTGGAGCGCGGCGCCGGCGTCTGTCAGGACCACGCCCACGCGGTGATCGCGCTTGCTCATGCGGACGGGCTGCCGGCGCGTTACGTGGTCGGCTACCTGCACTCGCGCGACGACGGCACGGCTGAGCAGGCGACTCATGCCTGGGCGGAGATCTTCGTCGCCGGCCTCGGTTGGGTGGGTTTCGACGCCGCGAACCGATGCTGTCCCGACGAGCGCTACGTGCGGCTTGGCTCGGGCCGGGATGCGCGGGAGTCGGCGCCGATCCGGGGCATTTCGCGCGGGGGCGGAAGCGAGGCGATGGAAGTGTCGGTGGTCGTGGCGCGCGCTGCGTCTCAAACGCAGACCCAGCAGTGACCTGGGCCGCGCCGTGACATATTGCGTCGGTCTTCTGCTGGACGCCGGCATCGTGCTGCTGTCGGACACCCGCACCAATGCGGGCATGGACAACATCTCGACCTTCCGCAAGATGTTCGTCTTCGAGGAGCCGGGCGAGCGGGTGATCGCGCTGATGACCTCGGGCAACCTCTCGGTCACCCAGACGGTGATCGCCAAACTCGCCCACGAGATCGAGAATCCGGAGGCGTCGCCGGCCACATCGATTCTCAAGGCCGAGACCATGCTCGACGCGGCCGAGATTGTCGGGCGCACGCTGTTCGACGTCTCGCTGGCGGTGGGCGATCGGATGCGGCAGATGGATCAGTCCGCCTCGGCGTCGATGATGCTCGGAGGGCAGCGCCGGGGCGGCAAGATGCGGCTGTTCTACATCTACCGCGAGGGCAACTTCATCGAGGCGACCGAGGACACGCCTTTCCTGCAGATCGGCGAGTTCAAGTACGGCAAGCCGATCCTCGACCGGGTGGTGCGGCGCACGACCTCGCTCGCCGAGGGGCGCAAGGTGGCGCTGCTGTCGATGGATTCGACCATGCGCTCGAACCTGTCGGTGGGGATGCCGCTCGACCTCGCGATCATCCGCCGCGACGAGTGCAAGGTGGGCGCGCGGGAGCGCTTCGAGCCGGGCGATGCGAAATTCGCCGCCATGTCCGAGGCCTGGAGCCGGGTGCTGCGCGACGGCTTCACCAACATGCCGGGCTGACGATCTGCGCGGTCCCCCGATGGGATCGATTTTAACAAACTGATAAAGAACGATTAAATCCGATCTCCCTTGCTGGGGCGGCTGCGTGTCGGTGCGGGCCCGTCTCGGCCGGCCGGCGCGGTGGATGGCGGAGAAACACGAAATCGAGAGCGACGAAACAGTCGCGCTTCTGGCTCCGTAATGTTGCTCAGGAAGGTAAACAGCCTCCAATGAAAAAGACGAACGACACGAAAAAGATCGTTTCGCAAGCCGATTTAATCAACGAATCAACTAATGACATGCATAAGGTCGATGAAGCCGATGTTCAAGACTGCCGCCCTCGCGTTCGCCCTCGCCGCCGCAGCCGTCGCGCCGGCCTCGGCCGCGACCTACAGCCAGCTTGCCGCCAACGCCGGGCTCAGCGCGAGCGAGGCAGCGGGCATGACCCTGAGCCAGATCGCCACTTATCACTTCAACCGCGGCGAATCCGTGCAGGACCGTCAGACGGTTCCGGGCGAGATCGTGCGGGGCGACGCCGGCGACGCCGCCAACCTGAGCGCCTCGGCCCGCAACATGCCCGAGATGTCGCTGCGCGAGATCGCGGCGGCCCGCTGGAACCGCGGCGAGAGCGAGGCCGACAAGATCACCGTCGTCACCCCAACCCCGGGCTCCGGGGCCGACCGCTCGCAGCTCGCGGCGTCGGCGGGGCTGCGCCTCGGCGCCGAGGGCTACAGCCTGACCGAGATAGCGGCCACCTACTTCAACCGCGGTGTGTCCGAGGCGGACAAGCAGAAAGTCCGCAACAGACCGCCAGCCTGACCTTTCGCGGGCCTTCGCGCTTTGGCGCGGAGGCCCGCTTCGGCGTTCAGGCCGCGGGCATCGCCGTCTCGACGATGCGAACCCAGTAGGAGACGCCGACCGGGATCACCTCGTCGTTGAAGTCGTATTTCGGGTGGTGCAGCTTTGCGGTGTCGCCGTTGCCGACGAAGACCATGGCGCCGGGGCGCGCCTCGAGCATGAAGGAGAAGTCCTCGCCGCCCATCACCGGCGGGGCGACGGCGTCGACGCGGGCGGCGCCCACCACGTCAGCCGCTACACGGGCCGCGAAGGCGGCGGCGACCGGGTCGTTGGCGGTGACGGGATAGTTGCGCCGGTAGTCGAGCCGGGCTTCCGCCCCGTAGGCCTGGGCGGTCGCGCCGACGATCTCGGCCATGCGCGTCTCGATCAGGTCCCGCACCTCGGGCGCGAGCGAGCGGGCGGTGCCCCGCAGCTCGACGCGCTCCGGGATCACGTTGAACGCGTCGCTTTCGGAGCGGAAGGACGTGACCGAGACCACGGCGCCCTTCAGCGGGTCGACGTTGCGCGCGACGATGGTCTGGAGCGCGAGCACGATCGCGCTTGCCGCCACCACCGGATCGATGCAGTTGTGCGGCTGCGCAGCGTGGCCGCCGCGCCCGGTCACCTCGATTGTGAAGAGGTCGGCCGCGGCCATCAGCGGGCCCGGCCGCAGCGC
>JANOEW010000423.1:0-4634 GCA_031413475.1 Amaricoccus sp. | reverse complement strand
CGGCCCGACAATGGCGGCGTGCTGCGCACGCTGTTCGATCTGCAGTCGAAGACCGAGGACTGGTCGGGCGCACGCGAGACCCTGAACGCGATCAGCAGCGTGACGATCGTCAGCACGAAGCCGATGTGGGGCAGGACGATCTCGCGGCCACCGAAGGCGAGGGTCACGTTCCCGGGCATCTCCAGCAGATACGCCGCGCCGTAGGCCAGCCCCGCCGCCACGGCGACGAACACGACGATTTTCAGCAGGGACCACAGCATCGCGCGCCTCGTGTCAGTTGGTGGGGGAAATCGCGGCCGAGACCTCCTCCAGCCCCGCCTCCGCGTCCGCGCGCAGCTGCACCGCCGCGACCCAGCCGCTCAGGGCGTCGCGCGCCTCCGAGGGAAGCTGGTCCGTTTCGGTCAGCGCGGTCGCCAGGTCGTCGCGCCGCAGCGCGTCTTCGACCCGCGACAGCACCGCGTCGGGATCGAGCCCCTCTTGCGGCGACAGCGACCGGCTGGCCACCTGCGACTCGAGGAACGCGCGCGAGCGCGCCAGCAGACCGTCGCCGGCCCCGGCCACGATGGCGGCGCGGATCGCTCCGTGCGCCGTGTCCTCGAAGCCCGCCCGCAGTTGCGCCGGCGACTGGACGCCCGTGGCGGCGGCGGCGCTCAGCCCTGCGGGAACCGCGACCCCGGAGGCCTGCGCCAACCGGTCGAGCGGCTCCAGAAACGGCGCGCCGCTCGCCAGCGCCGCGCGGATCGCCGCCAGATCGGCCCGCGCCGCCGACACGTCGCGCTCGGCCGAGGCGGTGGCCTCGACCTGCGCCGCCGCCTGCTGCGCCGCGACGACCCGCGCCTCGGCGCTGGCGCGGACCTCTTCGAGGCGCGCATCCAGACCGGAGACCGAGCCCGACAGCTTGCCGACCTCCGCACGCAGCCCGTCGAGCTCGGCGCGATAGACGTCGATGCTCTGCGCCGCGTCCTGGCTCAGCCCCGCCGCCCCGGTCTCGATCTGACCCTTGAGCGCCCCGAACTCGGTCACCGCGCCCTGCAGCGCGGTTTCCAGCTGGCCGAGCCGCGCGCCGACGTCGCCGGCGGCGCCCTCGCTCAACTCCTGGCGCAGCGCGTCGATTCGGGAGGTCAGGTCGGCCTGCGCCGCCTCGACCAGCCCTTGCGCGCGGCCTTCGAGCGCAGCCGGATCGGGCAGCGCGTCGAAGCGCGCGCCGAGCGCGCCAAGTCCGCCCTCCAGCCGCTGCTCCAGCGCCGCGAGCCGCGCCTCCGCCTCGGCCTGCCCCGGCGTCAGCCAGGCCGCGACCGGCGCGAGCCCGGCAGGCAGCATCGGCGCGAGCCGCGGCGCGCCCCAAATCCCCAGGCCCGCCCCCGCCAGCAGCAGCAGCAGAAACGCCAGCGCCCGTGCGGCGAACGACCAGCCGCGCTCCTCCTCCGCGACGTCCTCCTCGGCGTGCTCGGGCTGTGCGGAGACCGGAACGGGCTCGGCGTCGGAGTGGGCGGGCCGGTATTCGGGTTCGGGCGGGTATTCGGGTTCGGGCGGCTCCAGGGGTTCGGGCGGCCGCTCGGAGTCGGGTTCGAAAATCGCCTCGGCCGCGTCTTCGCGCGCCTCCGTCGAAGGCGCTGCAGCGGCCTCAGCGATCCCCTGCGGCTCGGTGTCGCCGCCCGAAGGCACGACCGCGCCGTCCTCCGGCTCCTGGGGTTTCTTGTTCGCCATCGATCCTCGTCCCCGCTCTTGCCCCGCCGCCAGCGGCGACCCCGGAGTTCCAGAACAGATACTAGGGGAACCCCCGGAGCGGAACAAGCCGAAGCCGCGCCGGGCCGACGCCTGTCAGACGCCGGCGAGGGCGCTGACCATTCCTGCGCGGTCGGGCCTCGCGGCTATGATCCGCCTGCCCGGCTCGGGCGCGTCATGCGCCGCATCCGCCGCCGCGCTCAGGCATACCAGCGTCACCGCGCCGAGCGGCCAGCCCGCCGCGCGCGCCGCCCGGGCGAACAGCGCCGCCGAACGCGGCGAGAACGCCGTGATCACCGCCACGTCGCCGGCCGCGAGCAGCGCCGCCGCGGCCGCGGGCGGCGCCACCGGCCCCTGGTCGTAGATCTCCAGCGCCCGCGCCGCCACCCCGGCCGCCGTCAGCCGCCCGACCAGATCCCCCGCCGCGTGCCGGCCCCGGACGTGGACGACGTCGCCGGCCCGCGGCCGCGCCTGTCGCGCGACCATCGCTGCCAGCCGCGCCACGTCGCCGGCGGCCGAGCGCGCGTCGAACCCCGCCGCCCGCGCCGCCTCGGCCGTCATGTCGCCCACGCACCAGGCCGGCAGCCCGCGCTCGGAACAGCGCGCCGCAAACGCCTCGACCCCGTTCGCCGAGGTGAACATCAGCCCCTGCGCCCCCGTGAGGTCGATCTGCGCCGCCACCGGCGCGATCGCGAGCATCGGCGCGATCACCGGCCGGAACCGCCCCGGCAACGCCGCCTCGACCTCGGCGGCGAAAGCCTCCGCCTGCGCCTGCGGCCGGGTGATCAGCAGGGTCCGCGGCGCGGTCACGTGGCCTCCTCCGGGCGCCTCCCTGGCGCCTCCGGGGCGGCGTCCTTGCGCGACCCCGGCCCCGGGTGTTACCTCCGCCCCCGATCCCACGCAACTGCCGGAGCCCGCACCTGCCGCGCGATCTCGTCATCCTCGGCCTCGAGAGCACCTGCGACGACACCGCGGCGGCGGCGGTTCGCGCGCGCCCCGGCCGCCCGGTGGGCGCGATCCTCGGCCAGGCGACCCAGGGCCAGCGCGCCCTGCACGCCGCGTTCGGCGGCGTCGTGCCCGAGATCGCCGCCCGCGCCCACGCCGAGCGGCTCGACGGCGTGACTCTCGCGGCGCTCGCCCGGGCCGGGCTCGGCCTCGGCGACATCGACGTCGTGGCGGTCGCCGCCGGACCGGGGCTGATCGGCGGCGTGCTCGCCGGGGTCATGTTCGCCAAGGGCCTCGCCGCCGCCCGCGCCCTGCCGCTGGTCGGCGTCAACCACCTCGCCGGCCACGCGCTCACGCCGCGGCTGGTCGAGGACCTGCCGTTTCCCTACCTCGTGCTGCTCGTCTCCGGCGGGCATTGCCAGTTCCTCGCCGTCGAAGGCCCCGAACGGTTCCGCCGCCTCGGCGGCACCATCGACGACGCGCCCGGCGAGGCCTTCGACAAGGTGGCGATGATGCTCGGCCTCGCCCAGCCCGGCGGCCCCGAGGTCGAGGCCGCGGCGGCAAACGGCGACCCGCGCCGATTCGCCTTCCCCCGGCCGCTGCTCGACCGCGACGACTGCGACCTGTCGTTCTCCGGGCTCAAGACCGCCGTGCGCCGCGCCCGCGACCAGCTCGTCACGGCGCAGACCGGGCTCACCCGCGCCGACCGCGCCGACCTCTGCGCCGGCTTCCAGGCGGCGGTCGCCGATACCCTCGCCGAAAAGACCCGCCGCGCGCTCGCCGCCTTCGCCGCGCTGCACCCCTCGACGGACCGCGCCCTCGCCGTCGCCGGCGGCGTCGCCGCCAACGGCGCGATCCGCATTGCGCTCGCCACCGTCGCGGCGGCGGCGGGCGCGCGTTTCCTGGCCCCGCCGCTCGCACTCTGCGCCGACAACGGCGCCATCGTCGCCTGGGCCGCCGCCGAACGCCTCGCGGTCCGCGGTCCCGATGACCTCACCCTCTCCGCCCGCCCGCGCTGGCCGCTCGACGCCGCCGCCGCGCCGATGCTCGGCTCGGGCCGCAAGGGGGCCAAGGCGTGATCGGCGTGATCGGGGCCGGCGCCTTCGGGACCGCGCTCGCGATCGTCGAGGCCCGCGCCGGCCGCGCGGTCACGCTTTGGGGCCGCCGCCGCCCCGCGCCCACGCCCTGGCTGACGCCGACCGACGACCTCGCCACGCTCGGCGGCGCCGACCTCCTCCTGCTCGCGCTTCCCGCCCAGGCCACCGAAGCCTTCCTCGCCGACCGGGGCGCGGCCCTGCCCGTCGCGCCGCTGGTGCTCTGCGCCAAGGGCATCGACGCCCGCGGCTTCCGCCTCCAGTCCGAGATCGCCGCCGCCGCCCTGCCCGGCCGCTCGCTCGCCGCCCTGACCGGCCCCGGATTCGCCACCGAGATCGCCGCGGGCCTGCCCACCGCGCTGACCCTCGCCTGCGCCGACGCCGCTCTCGGCCGGCGGCTTCAGGCCGCGCTCGCCTCGCCGCGGCTGCGGCTCTACCTGACCGACGACCTGATCGGCGCCCAGCTCGGCGGCGCACTCAAGAACGTGGTCGCGATCGCCTGCGGCATGGTCGAAGGGGCCGGCCTCGGCCACTCCGCCCGCGCCGCGCTGATGACGCGCGGCTTCGCCGAGACCGCCCGCCTCGCCACCGCGCTCGGCGCCCGCCCCGAGACTCTGACCGGCCTGTCCGGCCTCGGCGACCTCGCGCTGACCTGCGCCTCGCCGCAATCGCGCAACTTCGCGCTCGGCGTCGCGCTCGGCACCGGCGGTTGTTGGCGGCTCCGCCATCGATTACTTTGTCCTGTCCGGCGCCAGCACCGGATACAGCACGGTGGCCGGTGCGAACGGCCTGATCACCGTGACCGATACCGTGACCGTGGGTGGCAACGACGGCGTCGACCTGCTGCAGGGCGTCGAATACCTGAAATTC
>JANOEW010000422.1:0-9878 GCA_031413475.1 Amaricoccus sp. | reverse complement strand
CGTGACAGGCGGAGCACCAAAGGCCGCAGGCACGCAACGACGCCGACTGGCGGCATCATGCCCGCCTCAAGCCGCCGAGCCCGCTCCCTGCGACCGGGAAAGGTAAAAATCGAGGTGCCCTAAAGTCATCAGACTCTAACGAAGAACTGCGCCAACCGAATCGGAGCATTTGGCCACGCATCCACGCCTCGGCTCTTCAGTTCCTGAACAGTTATCGCGGCATTCAGGCGGCTTCGGACCTTGCGTGCTGCCGTTCGCTCTCCTCGCGGCTCAGCGCCACCGAGGTGCGCACGCCGCGCCGTACGAAATCCATCATGCCCTTGACAGTGCGCTCGTTGGGGTCGATCCCCGCGCACATCAACACCTCGCGCCCGTCGCGCGAGCGCGCCCAGCGGGCGATCACGTCGGCGCCGTTGCCGTACTTCTTGTCGTCGGCGATCGCGTCGTCCAGCGCGGCCAGGACCACGGCAGCGAAGAGCTTCTGCGCCCGGGCCCCCTGGTCGTTGGTGAACGCGACCTCATCCACGTAATCGAACATTACGTTCGTCCTTTTCCTGAACCTTCCGGCTTGGCGCGCACTATGACGATAGCGTGACGATTCGGGTCTGCCAATTTGACATGGCAGCTCTGCGTCGACCGTATAGCCGCCCCCGACTTGTCACATAAGCGTCGTGCGCTCTGGGTTCAATTCCCTTTCATGATCTGCTGCGGTTGCGCGGATGCGTCGGACCATCGCAGGTTGCGATAGTCGAAGCCCGTCTCCAACGTCGGCTTCACGATCTGGAAGTAGGGCGAGATGTCGAAGTCCCGGGGCGCATAGAGCGAATGGTGCCGGATGTGCAGGATTTCCCGGCGCTGGAACTGCGCCTCGTCCTCGTGCCGCAGTTCCCGCGTGATCCGCGGCAGGATCGGATAGCGCACGTGGCCGAAGGCCTCGGCGATCAGCGACGAACAGATCGCCCGCGTCGGATCCCCCGCTCCCATCGCCAGCATGCGCCGGCGGAAGCGCACTGGCACCGGCGGCGTCGGCATGAAGAAGCGCAAGAGGTCGGTCACGTTCTTCAGATCGTATCGCTTGCCGAGGCTGGCGACCATGAACGCGACCACCTCGGCGCGGTGCTCGGGGGTCAGGCCCTTGGCGCGACAGATTCGGACATGCACGTGCTCGTATTTGCCGAGCGACGACGCGACCACGCCTTCGCCGAGATTGGCCTCGACGAGGCAGAGCGGGTCCGGGCCAGTGTCGCCCAGTGCGGCGCCAACGAAGAGCGCCGAATGCGACCAGGTCGACTGCGTGAGATATTTGATAGCGATCGATACCCGGTTCGAGCCCTCGACCAGCAGGACGTCGGCCGGTCGCAACGTGCGCCGCAGCGCGTCGAGGTCGCCGTAGGCATAAGGTCGAAACCCCGGAGACGGCCGTTCGAGCTTGGCGGCGAGATAGCGGCCGAAGCGGTCCATCAGCGTCTCGCGCGCCTCGGTCATCTCGTCGCCCGCTCCGCTGTCCCTCGGCGCACTTCAGCGTCCTGCCCCGCGATCGATGCGTTTGCAGCCATTCGGCGGCCCGTCGAGTCGCGTTACCGGCTTCACGAGGCCGTGTCACCCGGTCAATGGTGGTGCGGCAGACCGGACCGGCGGGTAACGAATACGGCGCCGCGGACGAAAGGAGATCGAATGCGCTCGGACCGAGAGCCCCCGCTCGACGACTTGCTCCGTGCGGCAAACAGAGGCGACCGGCGGGCCTACGCGACCTTTCTGGGCGCGGCGACGCCGATCGTACGCGGAATTGCGCGCTCGCGCGGGGCGGGGCTCGGGCCCGAGACCTGTGAGGACATCGTGCAGGAGACCTTGCTCGCCATCCACCAGAAACGCCAGACGTGGCGCGAGGACGCGCCGGTGCGGCCCTGGCTCTACGCGATCGTGCGCTTCAAGGTCGTGGACGCGTTCCGCGCCCGGGGCCGCCGGGTGCACGTTTCGATCGACGATTTCGCCGATGTGCTTCCCGCCGACGCCGGCCCCGACCCGACCGAGCGCAGCGACGCCGAGCGGGTGATCTCCCGCCTCGACCCGCGCTCGGCGCGGATCGTTCGGGCGATCGGTCAGGAAGGAGCGAGCATCGCGGAGTTGTCCGCGACGCTCGAAATGACCGAGACCGCGGTGCGGGTCGCCCTGCACCGCGGGTTGCGCAAGCTCGCGGTCTTGCGGGAGGGGATGATCGAATGAAGACCGAGCAGTTGATCCGAGCGATGGCGGCCGACACCACGCCGGTCCGTCCGGCCGAGGCGGTGCTGCCGCTGACGCTGTTGGCGGCCGTGGCGTTCGGCGCACTGGTCTTCGCCGTGACGATGGGCGTCCGGCCCGAACTGGCCGAGGTGTTCCTGACCGCGCCGGTTCTGCTCAAGCAGACGTTTCCGATCGTGATGGCGGTCGCCGCCCTGGGCGCGGTCGTGCGGCTGTCCCGGCCGGAGGCGCGGCTCGACGGCTGGACCTGGGCGCTGATGCTCGCGCCGGCGATGGTGGTGGCGGCGTTCTGGGTGACAGCCTCCACGACTCCGATCGCGGACTGGCCGGCTGCGATCATGGGGGAGACCGCGCTCGACTGCTTCCTCAGCGTCTCGATCCTCGGGCTGCTCACCCTGGCCGGCGCGCTCTGGGCGCTGCGCCGCGGCGCCAGCACGCATCCGCGGCTGTCGGGCGCGCTTGCCGGGCTGCTCAGCGGGTCCACCGCAGCGGCTGCGTTTGCGGTCTTCTGCACCGAGGACAACCCGATGTTCTGGGGCGTCTGGTATATCCTGGGGATCGGCGTGGTCACCGGGATCGGCGCCATCGAGGGTCGGCGGCGGCTGCGCTGGTAAGGCCAAAGATACGACGCTGCACAGGCTTGGTTTGCGGCGAGCTCCGGATTGCCCCCGAACCGCAGGTGCGGCAAGCTCGAGTCGTTATCTAAGGAGCGCCGCTAGGGATGAAGGACGCCGAGGCCGTTACCTTCGCCGGGGCGACGCTGGACCGCGCGGCGCATCTGCGCGGCGATCCGACGGCGCTGGCGGCGCTCGAATGTGATCCGCGGGCGCGCTGCGTCGCGATCTGGCGTGGCAGGCCGCTGGTCGACACGCGCGACGGCATGACGCTCGGCTGGCTGCCGACCGCCCACCCGGTCTTCGCGGCCGAGGTGGGCGCGGCGATCTTTCTCGGGCTGGCCGCCGAGATCCCGCATTTTGCGCGCGATCTGGCTGCCTGGACCGGCCCTGCCGCCGTGACCGAGGCGGCGCCGGGTTTCCTGGACGACAGCCGGACCCCGCATCCGGATCTGCCCGTCCACCTCGCCTTCGCCGATCTGCGCGCGGTGATGAGCGCGCTCGGCCCCGAGGACGCCGGCGTTGCGGCGGCCGCCAAGGGCGTTTTCGCCTGGCACGCGACCCACGGCTTCTGCGCCGGCTGCGGCGCAGCTTCGGCCCTGACCGACGCCGGCTGGAAACGAAGTTGCCCGACCTGCGGCGCGCAGCATTTTCCGCGGACCGACCCGGTGGTGATCATGCTGATCACCCATGGCGAGCAGGTGCTGCTCGGCCGCTCGCCCGCGTGGCCCGCCGGGATGTATTCGCTGCTCGCCGGATTCATGGAGCCCGGCGAATCGATCGAGGGCGCGGTGCGCCGCGAGACCTGGGAGGAGGCGGGCGTGCGGGTGGGCGCGGTCGACTACCTCTCCAGCCAGCCCTGGCCGTTTCCGTCGAGCCTGATGATCGGCTGCCGCGGCCTCGCGCTCACGCGCGAGATCCGGCGCGACCCGACGGAGATCGAGGACGCCCGCTGGGTGGATCGCGAAACCGTGCTCGCCGGCCTGATCGGGCAGACCCCGGACTTCAGGCCCGCGCGGAAGGGCTCGATCGCGCGGTTCCTGCTCGAACGCTGGCTGGCCGATCGGCTGGACTGATCACCCCCGACGCCACGGAGGACCCGACCATGACCCGAACGCTCGCCGCGGCGCTGTTCGCCCTGGCCGCACCTGCGGCGGCGGACGAAATCCCGCCCGCCCTGTCCGCGACCTATGTCTGCGACGGCACGGCGGTGCTGCAGGTGGCCTACATCAATCCCGAGACCGGTCCCTCACTGGCGGTGATCGCCTGGGCGGGCAGGCTCGTGCCGATGCAAGCCGGCCCGACCGGTTCGGGGGTGCGCTATGTCGCCTTCGACGAGCAGGCGAGTTTTCGCTGGCATTCCAAGGGCGACGCCGGCTCCCTGCTGTTCCTCGCCGCCGACCATACCGCCGAGGAGGAGATCGTGCTTGCCGGCTGCACCAGGGCCGGCGTCCTTCCGGGACCATAGACCCACCCGCGTTGCAACGTGCAATACTGCAACACTGATCAAATTACTGATAATACGTAACTATTTTCGTACTCTTGTCGCGGCGGCTTGCCGCGCCCGGACGCCTCTGATCGGGAAGCGGACGCCGCTTCACAGGAGCGCGGGCGCGGTTTTCTTTTGTTTGCGTTCCGCTACATTCAAGGAATGGTTCAGTCGCAGCGCGGCGTGCGCCGTGGGAGACTCGATGGCGCTGTGGAAACAGGTGCTCGTGGCGATGGTCCTCATCGCCGGAGCGGGGCTCGGCTGGGCGAGATGGACGCCGTCGGCGGCGCCGCTGCTCGCGAAGCTCGGGCTGCCTGCGCGCGAGGAGGCCGCGCCGGAAACCGGCGGCGGCGGTCCGGGATTCGGCGGCCCGGGATTCAGCGGTCCGGGCGGACCGTCGATCGTGTCCGGCGCGCCGGTCGGCGGGGGCCGCGCCAATGCGCGGGTCTCCGCGATCGGCGACGGACGGGCGCTGCACTCGGTGGCGGTTCGGCCGCTCGATTCCGGGCGGCTGGTTGTGCTTGAGGTCACTTCGGGCGCGACGGTTCGCGCGGGCGCCATCGTCGCCCGGCTCGACGCCGAGCTCGAGGCGATCGCGCTGGAGCGCGCCACGCTAGTCAAGGCCGACGCCGAGTCGACCTATGCGCGGGTCGAGTCGTTGCGCGCGCGCGGCGCGGCGACCGACGTGCAGGAGCGCGAGGCGCGGCTGGCGCTGGAGCGGGCGCGGCTCGAGGAGCGCGACGCCGCCGTGGCGCTCGAGCGGCGGACCATTCTCGCGCCGATCGACGGCATCGTCGGCCTGTTGCCGGTGGACGTGGGATCGCAGGTCGACACCGACACCGAGATCGCGACGATCGAAGACCGCTCGAGTTTGCTCGTCGAGTTCCGGGTTCCGGAGCGGGTCGTGGGCTTCATCGCCGTCGACGACGCGGTCGCGGCGACGCCGCTTGCCCGTCCCGACCTGACCATCGAGGGGCGTGTCGCCGCGCTCGACAACCGGATCGAGGCCGACAGCCGCACGCTGCGCGTGCAGGCGGCGCTGCCGAACGCCGACGACCGGTTGCGGTCCGGCATGGCCTTCGCGATCGAGATGCGGCTGCCGGGCGACCCCTACCCCGAGATCGACGCGCTGGCGATCCAATGGGGGGCGGAGGGGGCCTTCGTCTGGGTCGAGCGCGACGGCCGCGCGGCGCGCCAGTCGGTGCGCATCGTGCAGCGCAACGCCGACCGGGTGCTGGTCGCGGCCGACCTCGTCCTGGGCGAACGGGTCATCTCCGAGGGCTTGCAGCGGCTCCGCGAGGGCGCCGAGGTGCGATTCACCGGCGACCCGCCTCCGCCGGAGCCACCGGCCACGGACGGGGCCGGCCGCGGAGCGAGCCGCGCCGACCAGCCGGTCTCGGACGGCTGATGTCGCGACCGGGAGATCTCGCCTCGAGCGGCACCGCGCTGTTCGTGCGCAGGCCGGTGCTCGCCTTCGTGCTCAGCGCGTTGATCGTGATCGCCGGCGTGGCGAGCCTGTTCGGCGTCGAAGTGCGCGAACTGCCGGACGTCGACCAGCCGATCCTGACGGTGACGACCGACTTCGACGGGGCTGCTCCGGAGACGGTCGATCGCGAGATCACCGCGGCGATCGAGGGGGCCATCGGTCGGGTGTCGGGGGTGCGGTCGATCTCGTCCTCGTCGCGGTTCGGGCGCAGCCGGGTGACGGCGGCGTTCGACGACGGCGTGGACCTCGACGTGGCGGCGACGGATGCCCGCGACGCGGTGGCGCGCATCCGCAACGCGCTGCCCGAGGGTGCCGAGGATCCGCGCATCGTCAAGGCCGACGACAGCGGCGATGCGGTCATGCGCATCGGCGTAACCTCGTCGGAACGCAGCGTTGACGAGTTGACCGAACTGGTCCGCGACGTGGTGGAGGATCGGCTGATCTCGGCCCCCGGCGTCGCGGACCTGCAGGTGAGCGGGGACCGTGAGCGGCTGTTCCGGGTCGATATCGACCCTCGGCAGATGGCGAGCCGGGGCCTGACGCTCGCCGAGGTCAGGGCCGCGCTGGCCAACGCCGCCTTCGATTCGCCGGCCGGCTCGCTGTCCAGCCGCGACCAGAGCATCGTGGTGCGAACCACCGCGGCCCTGGCATCTCCGGCAGAGTTCGAGGCGATCATGCTGCGCGACGACATCCTGCTCGGCGACGTCGCGTCGGTCACGCTCGGACCGGACCCCGGCGAAAGCGTGCTGCGCGCCAATGGTCAGACCGGCATCGGCCTGGGGATCGTTCGGCAGGCGCAGTCGAACACGCTGGAGATTTCGCGCGGCGTAAGGGCCGCGGTCGCCGATCTCGACCGCATCCTGCCCGACGACGTCAGCATCTTCGTGACCTCCGACGAAGCGACCTTCGTCAAAGGGGCGATCCGTGAAGTGCTGAATTCGCTGGCGCTGTCGATCCTGATCGTGATCGCGGTGATCTATCTGTTTCTGCGCGACTGGCGGGCGACGCTGATCCCGGCGCTGACCATTCCGGTGGCGCTGATCGGAACCCTCGCGGCGATCTACCTGGCCGGGTTCTCGGTCAACATTCTGACGCTGCTGGCGCTGGTGCTTGCCACCGGGATCGTGGTCGATGACGCGATCATCGTGCTGGAGAACATCGTACGCCGCCGCGCCGAGGGCATGGGCCCGCGCGCCGCCGCGGTCGTCGGAACGCGACAGGTGTTCTTCGCGGTCGTGGCGACGACGGCGACGCTCGCGGCGGTTTTTGTGCCGCTGTCGTTCCTGCCGGGTCAGGCGGGCGGGCTGTTCCGCGAGTTCGGTTTCACGCTGGCGATCGCGGTGGTGCTGTCGTCGATCGTCGCGCTGACGCTGTGTCCGGTCATGGCGGCGAAGTTGCTCCGTCCGGTCGAAGCCGCGCCGGCGCCCGATCCGCTTGCCCGGATCGGCGGCTGGCTCACCGAATTTTACCGGCGCACGCTGCGCTGGACGCTGGACGCGCCGCTGGTGGTGCTGACGGCGGCGGCGCTGTTCTGCGCCACCGCGTTCTTCCTCTACGCCGACGTACGGCAGGAACTGACGCCGCCCGAGGATCGGGCCGTGGCGCTGGCGAGCGTCACCGCGCCGCAGGGCGTGTCGCTCGACTACACCACGGCCAAGATGCGCGAGATCGAGGAGCGGGTCGAGCCGCTGCGCGCGGCAGGCGAGGTGACGAACGTGTTCCTGATCTCCGGCGCCGGAGGGCAGGCGAACCGGGGGTTCGTCGTGCTGACGCTGGCGGACTGGGCCGAGCGCGCGCGCAGCCAGGCCGAGATCGTCGCGGACGTCAACGCGGCGCTGCGCCAGGTGGTGGGCGTGCAGGCGTTCGCGATCCAGCCCAATTCGCTCGGCATCCGCGGCGCCGGGCGCGGGCTGCAGTTCGCGGTGCTCGGCTCGAACTATGCCGAGCTTGCGCTCGAGGCGCAGGCCCTCGTCGCCGTGATGGAGGCGGATCCGTCGTTCACCGAGGTGACGCTGAACTACGAGCCGACCCAGCCGCAGCTGTTCGTGGAGGTGGACCGGCGGCGCGCCTCGGACCTCGGCATCGCGATCGAGGGGCTGGGCGAGGCGCTGCAAGGCATGCTCGACGGGCGCACGGTCGCCACCGCCTTCATCGACGACGCAAGCTACGATGTGAAGATGCTGTCGACGACCAGTCCGGTGAACGACCCCGGCGATCTCGAAGCCATTTTCGTTCGCACCGAGAGCGGCGCGATGGTGCCGATCTCGACCATCGTCAGCCTCGAGGAACGGGCGGTGCCGCCCGAACTCAGCCGCGAAGACCAGCAGCGCGCGGTCTCGGTCACCGCGACCCTGGCCGAGGGCGTGGCGCTCGGCGACGCGCTCGCGACCGCCGAGGCGCTGGCGGCCGAGGCGCTGCCCGCCGGCGCGCGGATCGTGCCGCTCGCCGAGGCGGCGACGCTCGCCGAGACGAACGCCGGCCTGGCGGTGACCTTCGGGTTTGCGATCGTGGTGGTGCTGCTGGTGCTGGCGGCGCAGTTCGAGAGCTTCGTGAGCGCGGTCATCGTGATGGCGACGGCGCCGCTGGGTCTCGCCTGCGCGGTGTTCGCGCTGGTGCTGACCGGCACGAGCCTCAACGTCTACAGCCAGATCGGGATCGTGCTGCTGGTCGGAATCATGGCGAAGAACGGCATCCTGATCGTCGAGTTCGCCGACCAGTTGCGCGACCGCGGCTTCGCCGTGCGCGCGGCGATCGAGGAGGGCACGCTGCTGCGGCTGCGTCCGGTGATGATGACGATGGCATCCACGGTTCTGGGGGGCATCCCGCTGATCTTCGCCGTCGGCGCGGGGGCGGAAGCGCGTGAGGCGCTGGGCTGGATGATCGTCGGCGGCCTCGGGCTGTCGACTTTCGCGACGCTCTACCTGACGCCGGTCGCCTATCTGTTGCTCGCGGGCCTGGCGAAGCCGCGCGCGGCGGAGGAGCGGCGGCTGCTCGACGAACTCGCCGAAGCGGAGGCCTCAGGGGCGGTCGGCTGACGCGGACCCGATCAGGGGCGCGATGCGGGCCGCCACGACGTCCGCGGTGAGCGGGCCCGGATGGCGCAGCAGGATCGTGCCGTCGCCGCCGACCACGAAGGTCTCCGGCACCCCGTAGATCCCCCAGTCGAGCCCGATACGCCCGGCGGGATCGGCGGCGATGGCGGCGTAGGGGTCGCCGAGTTCGTCGAGAAAGGCGCGGGCCTGGTCGGGCGGATCCTTGTAGTTGATCCCGACGACGGTCACGCCGGCGGCGGCAAGCTCGGCAAGGCGCGGGTGCTCGACCCGGCAGGGCCCGCACCAGCTCGCCCAGAAGTTCACCAGCGTCACCTCGCCCGCACGCAGATCCGCGTCGGCCGGCGCCACTGCGTCGCCGAAGGCCGAAGCCGCTTCGAGCGACGGCGCGGGACGTCCGGCCAGCGCCGACGGCAGTTCGTCGCGGTTCTCGCGCGTCAGCGCCGTATAGGCGACCAGCGCGAAGCCGAGAAAGATCAGCGGCGGCAGCGCGATCAGCAGGTGCGCCCTACGCGCGGCCATCGCGAGCCTCGTGCGCCGGTCGCTCCAGCCGCAGCAGCGCCCGGCGCACGTGGACGGCGCGCAGCGCCGACACGGCGACAAGCGCAACGAGCAGCCCGAGGGCCACGCCGTAGGCCGCGAGCACGGCGCCGGCATGGGCGCCGAGATCCAGCGTCACGCCCGCGCTCCGCTGGCGTCGAGCGCCTCGAGCGCACGCAGCCGCCGCGCGCGGATCTCGGTGCGGGTCCGCAGCAGCACGAGGCTGATGAACAGCAGCACGAAGCCCGCGATGCACAAGAGCAGCGGGCGGTAGAAGACGTCGTGCACGTTCTCCTGCCGGTCGAGCGACAACGAAGGCCCCTGGTGCAGACCCTGGCTCCAGAAGAACACCGCATAGCGCGACAGCAGCGCGAACACCGAGCCGACGAGGCAGGAGATCGCGGTCAGGTCGGCGGCCTTGTCCGGGTCGTCGATCGCCTCCCAGAGCGCGATGTAGC
>JANOEW010000421.1:0-3670 GCA_031413475.1 Amaricoccus sp. | reverse complement strand
GCCCGCCCGATGCGATGATCCTCGACGCCGGCCCCGCCGCCATCGCCCGCATCGCGACCGTGCTCGACGGCGCGCGCACGCTGGTCTGGAACGGGCCGCTCGGGGCGTTCGAGATCCCCCCCTTCAACGCCGCCACCGACGCGGCCGCCCTTCAGGCCGCCGCGCTTACCCGCGCCGGCCGGCTCCTGTCGGTCGCCGGCGGCGGCGACACGGTGGCCGCGCTGAACGCCAGCGGCGCGGCGGCCGACTTTACCTACGTCTCGACCGCCGGCGGGGCGTTCCTCGAATGGCTGGAAGGCAAGATACTGCCCGGCGTCGCCGCGCTCGACCAGTCGCAGCCGCCAATCACCTAGTCGCTTCCGCGAGTACCGAAAGGACCGACCATGAAGGCCAGCCGAACCGTCCGCCAGATCCTCGGCCATTACGAGGGCGAGACGCCCGGCGTGAAGGGCAACCTGTGCCGGATCATGATGGAGGGCCGGCTCGGCGGCACCGGCAAGATGATCATTCTGCCGGTCGACCAGGGCTTCGAGCACGGCCCGGCCCGCAGCTTCGCCCCGAACCCGGCGGCCTACGACCCGCACTATCACTACCAGATGGCGATCGACGCGGGGCTCAACGCCTTCGCCGCGCCGCTTGGGATGCTCGAGGCGGGCGCCGACAGCTTCGCAGGCCAGATCCCGACGATCCTGAAGGCGAACTCGTCGAATGCGCTGTTGCCCGAGGCGGCGCCCAAGGATCAGGCCATTTCCGGCTCGGTCGACGACGCGCTGCGGCTCGGATGCTCGGCGATCGGCTTCACGATTTATCCGGCGTCCTCGACCTCGCTCGACATGTTCGAGGAGATCGCCGAACTGCGCCGCGAAGCGGCGTCGGTCGGGATCGCCACGGTGATCTGGTCGTATCCGCGCGGCGAGGACCTGTCGAAGGCGGGCGAGACCGGCATCGACGTCACCGCCTACGCGGTTCAGATCTCGGCGCTGCTCGGGGCCCATATCATCAAGGTCAAGCTCTCGACCGACCATCTGGAGCAGGACGACGCCAGGAAGGTCTACGAGGCGCAGAAGATCGACGTGTCGAGCATGGCCAGGCGGGTGGCGCATTGCATGGACGCGGCCTTCGCCGGGCGTCGGATCGTGGTCTTCTCTGGCGGCGCGGCAAAGGGCGAGGACGCGGTCTACGACGACGCCCGCGCGATCCGCGACGGCGGCGGCAACGGCTCGATCATCGGGCGCAACACCTTTCAGCGCCCGCGCGCCGAGGCGCTCGCCATGCTCGGCAGGCTCGTGGACATCTACAAGGGCCGCGACTGACGGCCGGCAACTCACTGAAAATTAACCCATAATCAAGTCCGCCTGTTGCCCCGCGGCAACAGGCTGCGCCACTTTGATTGTCCCGCGCGACGAACGATTCCAACAGTTCGGGTTTTCGGCCAGAGTCCTCTCGCACGCAAGAAGCCGAGGCCGAATGGCTGGACTCCATCCCGAAATCGAGCCGCGACGCGGCGGTCTGTCCGGCGCGCTGTTTGCGGTCGTGGTGATCGCGCTGATGGGCTATCTCACCTTTGCCGCGCTGCAGGGCGAGCACGGATTGTTCCGGCTGTTCCAGATCGAGGCCCAGGAAAAGCGGCTGCGGACCGAACTCGCCACGCTTAGGACCGATCGCGAGGCCGTCGCCAACAAGGCGCGGCGGCTGTCGACCGAGACGCTCGACCTCGACCTGCTCGACGAGCAGGCGCGTCGGACCCTCGGCCTGGCGCGCCCGGACGAGATTCTGATCCGCTGAACCGACCGAAACCGGCGCCGCCGCGATTCAAGGGGTTCCATCCCCGCACCGGTCGGCTATAATTCAAGTAATTCAACGTTAAACTAAAATCTGATCCGGGGGGACCAGCCGATGGTGACAGCGCGCCGCGCCAAGAAGCCGACCGCGTCCAAGAACGAGCTGCTGCGCTTCTACCGCGAGATGCTCCTGATCCGCCGCTTCGAGGAAAAGGCCGGCCAGCTCTACGGCATGGGGCTGATCGGCGGCTTCTGCCATCTCTACATCGGTCAGGAAGCCGTGGTGGTCGGGCTCGAGGCCGCCGCCAAGGAGGGCGACCAGCGCGTCACCTCCTACCGCGACCACGGCCACATGCTCGCCTGCGGCATGGACCCCAAGGGGGTGATGGCCGAGCTGACCGGCCGCGCGGGGGGTTATTCCCGCGGCAAGGGCGGCTCGATGCACATGTTCTCCAAGGAAAAGAACTTCTACGGCGGCCACGGCATCGTCGGCGCCCAGGTGCCGATCGGCACCGGCCTCGCCTTCGCCAACAAGTATCGCGGCAACGACAACGTCAGCTTCGCCTATTTCGGCGACGGCGCCGCGAACCAGGGCCAGATCTACGAGACCTTCAACATGGCCAGCTTGTGGAAGCTGCCCTGCATCTTCGTGATCGAGAACAACCAGTACGCCATGGGCACCTCGCTCGCCCGCGCCTCGTCCACCCCCGCGCTCTACACCCGCGGCGCCGCCTTCGGCATCCCCGGCGAAGCGGTCGACGGCATGGACGTGCTCGCGGTCAAGGCCGCGGGCGAAAAGGCGGTGGCGCACGCGCGCGCCGGCGACGGCCCCTACATCCTCGAGATGAACACCTACCGCTACCGCGGCCATTCGATGTCGGACCCCGCCAAATACCGCACCCGCGAGGAGGTGCAGAAGATGCGCGAGGAGCGCGACCCGATCGACCACGTGCGCGACCTGTTGATGGCGGACGGCCTCGCCACCGAGGACGATCTCAAGGAGATCGACAAGTCGATCAAGGCGATGGTCAACGAGGCGGCGCAGTTCGCCCAGGACAGCCCGGAGCCGGCCGAAGCCGAGCTCTGGACCGACATCTACGCCTGAGGGGGACCAAGACATGGCGACGCAGATCCTGATGCCCGCGCTCTCCCCCACCATGGAGGAAGGCACGCTCGCGAAATGGCTGGTCAAGGAGGGCGACCGCGTCTCCTCCGGCCAGATCCTCGCCGAGATCGAGACCGACAAGGCGACGATGGAGTTCGAGGCGGTCGACGAGGGCACCGTCGGCAAGATCCTGATCCCCGAGGGCACCGAGGGGGTCAAGGTCAACACCCCGATCGCGGTGCTGGTCGAGGAGGGCGAAGACGCCTCGGCGGCGGCCGCACCCGCGCCCAAGGTCGCCGAAACGGTCGCCGAGCCGAAACAGGCGCCGGCGCTGCCCCCGCCGAGCCAGCCCGCCGTGGCCCGCCCCGAGCCCGAGCCCGATCCCGAGGTCCCCGCCGGCACGGCGATGAAGACCCAGACCGTGCGCGAGGCGCTACGCGACGCCATGTCCGAGGAAATGCGTCGCGATGGCGACGTGTTCCTGATGGGCGAGGAGGTCGGCGAATACCAGGGCGCCTACAAGATCAGCCAGGGCCTACTCGACGAATTCGGCCCGCGCCGGGTGATCGACACGCCGATCACCGAACACGGCTTCACCGGTATCGCGGTCGGCGCCGCGTTCGCTGGGCTGCGGCCGATCGTCGAGTTCATGACGTTCAACTTCGCGCTGCAGGCGCTCGACCAGATCGTCAACTCGGCGGCCAAAACTCTCTACATGTCCGGCGGCCAGATGGGCGCTCCGATCGTGTTCCGCGGCACGAACGGCGCGGCGGCGCGGGTGGGG